>CAILXB010000261.1 GCA_903838025.1 uncultured Chlorobiaceae bacterium | reverse complement strand
TTGCTTATGGGTTTTTTATCGAACATATTCGGGAAAAAGGAAGTGGAACTCAAGCTTCCCAAGGTTATTGAGGATGTCAACCTGATAAAGACGATGGAAGGTCATCTTGATCGGGTGCTGGGTGTAAAATTCAGCTCCGATGGCAAAAAGCTTGTTAGTGGCAGTTTTGATGAAACGGTTATGCTGTGGGATGTGGAATCAGGCAGGAGCCTGCTGACCATGAAAGGGCATGATACCTGGGTTGAGTGCATTGATTACAGTCGTGATGGCAAACGCCTTGCCAGTGGAAGCACGGACAGCACGGTAAGAATCTGGGATGCTGCAACCGGTCAGTGTCTTCATGTGTGTAAAGGTCATGATACCGCAGTACGTATGGTGGCATTCAGCCCGGACGGTAAAGTTGTTGCGAGCTGTTCACGTGATACTACCATCCGGCTTTGGGATGTCGAAACCGGAAAAGAGTTATCAAGGATTCTCGGACATAAATCATATATTGAATGCTTGGCATACAGCCATGATGGTAAAAGGCTTGCAAGTTGCGGAGAAGAACCAGTTATAAAAATCTGGGATGTTGCAACGGGCCAAAATATTGCCAACTACAAGACGGACGACAGGCTTTCACACGCATTGGCATTCAGTCCGGATGATAAGCTTATTGCTTTTTGTGGGCGCGATGCATTGGTCAAGATTCTTGATGCTGCAAGCGGAGAGATTATCAAAGTGCTTGAAGGTCATGAAGATGCTGTTCGCAGTGTCTGCTTTACTCCTGATGGCACAAAAGTTGTCAGTGCTGCAAACGACGAATCGGTCAGGTTGTGGGATGTACAATCGGGCAAGCAGTTACACCTCTATCGGGGTCATGTTCTCGAAGTACAGTCGGTTGATGTCTCTCCTGATGGCAAAGTCATTGCCAGTGGGAGTGATGACCGGAAAATCAAGCTATGGGGAATTAGTTAGGAGGAATGTTGTCGGTTTTATGGTATTCGGAAGCTCTTCAAAAGTGCGTCCTGCTTTTTTTTTGTCAATGGCAAAAAAGTAGCGTAAACTGTAGAACTTCCTTTTTGAATTAGCTTAAAGTGAGTAAATTAATATTACAAGAAATAAATTCGTTTTTGAGCGCTTCATGTCGAGGTTGCTCATTGTAACGCCAAGTTTAACTGGCAAAAATAAAAAGAGGTAGATATGGGTACTCAGGTTGAAGGAACTGTCAAATGGTTCAACGAAGAAAAAGGTTACGGCTTTATTGAGCAGAAGGGCGGAAAAGATGTTTTTGTGCATCACAGTGCCATCAATGGCACCGGTCGCAAAACTCTTGTTGAAGGCCAGAAGGTCATGATGGAAGTAACTCAGGGAGCAAAAGGCCTTCAGGCTGAAGATGTAACTCCTCTTTAAACTGTTTGCCAGCCAGAGCAGTTTTATTAAGACAACAAAGGACGCATCACCATGCGTCCTTTGTTGTTTTTGGTCATTGAAACAAATCGGTTTTCGGCACCTAAATCGTTACGAGAGCCCGGCGGCTGGTTGGGATGTACCGGGGTGATGAGGCAACAAGAACCCGGTTGTTGTCGAACTGTGCTTTCATAATGTTAATACTTGCAAGAAAGTTGCCCATTTTTGCAGGTGAAATGACCCTGAATTTTGCGGAACCGAGTGCAGCAAGCGGGTTCATCGGTCTGCCATTGTGGACAATGCGGAAATCAAGGTGTGGCCCTGTCGTACGACCAGTTGTCCCCACATATCCTATAATTTCTCCCTGCTGGATTTTTCTGTTGTATCCTGTGTTAAGGGCATAACGGCTCAAATGGAGGTACTGGCTGTAATAATGACCCGAGTGCTCCAGTGTCACCATATTACCCGCAAGTCCTTTGTACCCTTTGAAAATAAGCATTCCGTCAGCCGCTGCACGTACAGGGGTTCCCGACACTGCCGCCATATCGACTCCACCATGAAACTGCCGTGTGCCCGTGACCGGATGGATCCGGAAGCCGAAGCCACTCGAAATGTGTGAAAAGTTACAGGGTGATGTAAAGAGTGACGTGTGATTAATCGCATTGCCATGTTCATCGAAATAGCCAGACTTACCCTTTTCGTAGCTATACAGGTATGCTTTGCTGGTATGCTTTGGGAGTGAGAGTTCAACGGCGAGGATTTTTCCAGTGCCGATAAATTCATTCAATAACCATTTTTCTTCAAAAAGAATCTTGTATTTTGATCCTGGAGTGACGTCGTTTCTAAAGTTTATTTTTGAGGCAAAGAGTGCCGTTATTGCCTCCATCAGTTTCGCACGTCCAGACGATTTGAGGGAGCTTGAAAGGCTTTGGGTCACGGTGCCATGAAGGGATACAATTCGGGTTTCGTAGCTTTTTATCTCTCTCTGCACTACGAGTAGGCCTGTCTGGTTGTTTTTTTCAATATTGATGGTGGTTGTCTGATCTTGAAAATAAGAGAAGCGCTGCAGTTTGCCTGCGCTGTCCTTTGTTGTTTCGTAGCTTTGTCCGGTACGAAAATTCTTGGCGCAAAATCTCTTTTTTAGCTCTTTTTGTATACTGTGAATCTCTTGGGGAGTAAAACCTTTTTCTGCAAGCAGAAGGGAGAGTGATTCGCCGGCTTTGATGCGCTCCCTCTTAACCGTCATGAGCGGTTTTTTTGTTTGAGGACTCTGTTCTATGGTGACGCTATCGTTATCGCCAGTATAACCGAGTTCATCATTATATTCTCCTTGTTGAAAATGGAGGATAGTGAGGGTAAAAAATACAGGCACAAACACTCCTAAAAAAAATGGAAAAAGGGGTGTCAGTTTAACTCTTTGTTTCAGCAGCGTTATTCGGCTGAAAAGCAATTGGAAAATCTCTTTAAGAGCTTTCATAAATGGTTGTTACATTGTGTTACGTGTCATGCACAGGTATAAGCTTTTTTTGATCTTTGATTTCAATGTACCATTATGTTTTCATTATTGGAATTTAGTTACGTAGATAATGCGGTTTCCAGGTTCTTTTAATTTATAAAAATAGTAAAAATAGAGAATAATGGCCGATGACCCAGAGCTGATTCCAGGCATCCATATCTATTGCGACCGCTGGTGCGGGCGTTGCGCTTATACCTCGCGTTGTCTTCAGTTTCGTCTTGAAGCCAGTGAAAGGGAGAGCAGTGGCGCATTACAGAATTTTGACGCATTGAACTCACAGTTTTGGCAGGAAATGGGAGAAGCATTGGTGCAGGTCATGCGCTTTATCCGCGATATTGCTGCAAGTGGGGGGCTTGAAGCTGGTGATTTGCAGCGTGAAACCCTCTTTTCAGCTCCCCCCGCAACTCTCCAGCGCGATGCCCGTGAGCACCCTTGTGCGATCGCAGCCCTGCACTATGCGGGAATGGTTAATGAATGGTTTGCTGCTACTGATAAACTCCCTGACGCTGAAGAGTCTTTACTGACTCATCCTCCACTTTTTCTCGAAGAGTCGATTCAGGTTATCCGCCATTACCACTATTTTATCTATCCAAAAATTGTCCGTGCCGTCGAAGGGCGTCTCGGCGGAGAGGCTGCATCGAATCGCGACCTCTGCGATGATGCCTCTGGCACGGCCAAAGTTGCTTTGATAGCCATCGACCGCTCTCTTGCTGCCTGGAGCCTGTTGTATAAAGAGTATCCTGAACAGGAGGACAGTACCCTCTCCATTCTGCTTCATCTTGATCGTCTGCGCCGTTCAGTTGAAGTTGTTTTTCCCGACGCACGATCCTTTATCCGTCCGGGATTTGATGCTCCGTATTCCTGATATTTTTTTAAGATCAACATTATTACAAAAAAACCATGCTGAAGACCAATGAAGATCGTCTTGTCGAGTTTTTGCTGCAATGCCAGCCGGGACAGCCAAAAACCCGTGGTAATTGGGAGGTTGACCATCAGGGCACTCCCTTTCTTCTTCCATCAATCGGGGGTATTACCCTGAATGTACAGGTTGGAGATCCGGCATTCGGCTGGCAAGGTGACCACATTGAGCCGGGCGTAAGCTGTACTGCCGATACCCAAAAACCCTATGAGCATCCCAATGTCGCTGTCCAGATCTACTCATGCGCAGGCAACATTGCAACCGTTGTAACTGGCGAGGCAAAAGGGGCCACAGGCCGTGTGATCGGTCATCATGGAGGATCGGAGCATGTTATTGTCGATTTTGAGCGTGATGTCAAAGAGAAGCTGCTCTACACCGATACCATTATCATTCGAGGCAAAGGGCAGGGGATGAAGCTCATGGATTATCCGGATATCACACTGTTTAATCTCGATCCAGCCCTGCTTGCGGCCATGAACATCCGGGAGGTTGAGGGAGGAGTGCTTGAAGTGCCGGTGACCACCATTATTCCTGCGTTCTGCATGGGTTCGGGCATCGGTTCTGCCCATGTGGCCAAAGGGGATTACGATATCATGACCAGTGACTTTGAAGCCGTCAAAGAGTGTGGAATCGACAAAATTCGTCTTGGCGATTTTGTTGCACTCCAGGACCATGACAATCGTTACGGCAGGGCCTATCGCAAAGGCGCGGTTACGATTGGTATTGTAGTGCACAGTGATTGCCTTGAGGCTGGCCACGGACCGGGAGTTACCACGCTTATGACTGCGGCCTCTCCGCTTCTCAAGCCTGTACTTGATCGGAAAGCCAACATTGCCGATGTGCTGGGCATTGGTACTCGGCTGAAAGAGGATGTGCGATAAAATGCAAATTATTTCTTTCTTGTTTGATTTTATGAAACGTAGCTGGTCAGAAGAGGATCGTATTGCCGACAAGGCTCTTTATGGTTTCATTATGTTGCTTGGTGTGCTGGTCAGGAGTATAAGCCGCAACACATCAACAACCATAGCTCATCTTATTGGGGATTTTGCTTACCAAGTGCTGAAAATAAGGCGTCCGCTTGTTGAGGAGAACCTTACACTTACCTTTCCTGAAAAAAACAGTTCTGAAATCAAAACTCTTGCGCGCAAGGTTTATCGTAATCAGGCTGAGAATTTTATTGAAATGCTTCGTCTTCCCATGATTAAAACGGCGGAAGATGCGGCACGCTTAATGGATTTTAAGGATCGGAATATTCTTGCAAAAACGCTTGGGCAGAACAAAGGGTGCGTACTCTTGTCAGCACATTTCGGAAACTGGGAGTTGCTTGCCCTTTGTGGTGGATTTCTGGTGGCTCCTTTAACCATTATTGTCAAAGAGGTAAAAAACCATGCAATCAATCGACAGATCAATCTCTGGAGAACGATGCGTGGGAATCGGATCATCTATGACTGGCAAGCTCTTCGTGAGGGATTGCGGACTCTCCGCAAGGGGGGGGTCTTAACTATGCTTGGTGATCAGTCTAACTCGAGCGGCACTTTTTTTACCGAATTTCTTGGCCGTCGCACCTCAGTATTTCTTGGTCCGGCGTTTTTTGCCCTTAACGCTGGTGTTCCACTTTTTGTTGCCATGTGTCGCAGAACCGAAGGAGGGCGTTATACGGTCGATATTGAGGAAGTTGATATGACCTCTTTAGGCAAGGAGAGGGCTGATGTCGAAGAGCTGGCACGTCGCTATACAAAACTGCTTGAACGATCAATTTATCAATATCCCGAAGAGTGGTTCTGGCTGCACAACCGTTGGAAACGGAAGGAAATGACACAGGAATAAAAAGAGAAAACAAGGGTTATTACCAGTAACAACCACCCTCTATGGTTGTCGAGTCATTCGGAGTTTCACTTTGTTTTGGTCTTACCCAATGATTGTTCATTAATGGTGATATCCTCTCATTGGTTTCCCAACGTCGGCCCTTAATTCCAAACAATATTTGAGTGGGTCCCCCTATATGTATTGCTTTTTTACCGATTCTTTTTATATGTGCGGCAAGAGGAAATCCATAAGCGCCACATCCTATAATTGCAATATCAAAATTGATCGAACTTACCTGGTTTTTCATAGAATCTAACGCATCAAACCATGTAGCAAATCCGGAAGTATTTCCTGCTATTGATTGTACCGCTTTTAAGGTTATCAATTCAAATTCAGGAAGCACATCCTTGTTGTCAAATAAACAATCTCTTCTTAAATATTGTTCTTGAATGCTTTCAGAAAAAGGATGAACAACCAGAACTTTTTTCCCTTTCAATGCTTTCGACCACGGCTTATTATGGAGATAAGGCTCAATATCCGCTAAATGTATTTTTTTTGCTTTATGTAATTCTTTCTTGAAAACTATTTCACGTCTTCTCCACGATCCCAATATATCAACAAAGTGCAAATCGGTGTACATAAGCTCGTAAAACTTTTTTAACAATATCTCATCCAATGGAAAAAAACCAGCATTTGATACTAATGAGCTGAAAACTTTTTCTCTTTTGGTATTTCCTGACAGTGTTGATATTCTACTGTTTTTATTGATGCGTATCATTGCATCAAGCTCTATTCCACCTAACCTTGCGACCATCAATGGGTTGTCGCTTTTTAAACCCGCTTCAATAATATCTGAGGCATCTTGCCCACGATACTCTACCCATTTTTCCGGGACAGAATATTTGCGATATATCTCCTTGATTATGTTTTTCATTGCAATAGGGAATACACGTTGAACACTATAACGTTGTTCTTGCTGGTCAGGCAATTGATCTCCTTAAAAAAGCTGGAAATCAATCGCCTAAAGTGGATGGGCGCAATATGCTGTAATTTCGCAAAAATCACGGCGCCCACACTTTTCGATCAAGCTTCTGACAGCAGCTTCCTGAAATAAGCGATTGTTTGCGTTAATCCATCTTCAAGATTAACGGCTGGATGCCAGTTGAGCTCTTTTTTTGCAAGCGTGATATCAGGCTTGCGTTGCCTGGGGTCGTCAGAGGGTAGTGGACAGAAAATAAGTTGAGAAGAGCTTCCTGTGAGTGCAATAACCTTTTCGGCCAGTTCCAGCATGGTAAATTCTCCAGGATTGCCAATGTTTATCGGGCCTGTAATTCCAGCCGGTGTTGCCATCATGCGAATCATGGCGTCAACAAGGTCATCAACATAGCAAAAGCTTCTGGTTTGCTCGCCGTCACCGTAAATTGAAATATTTTCACCCTTGAGTGCTTGCACTATAAAATTACTGACAACGCGACCGTCATGGGGATGCATTCTTGGACCGTAGGTGTTGAATATTCTCACAACCTTGATGTCAAGATTGTGCTGTCGATAGTAGTCGAAGAAGAGTGTTTCGGCACATCGCTTTCCCTCGTCATAACAACTTCGGATACCTATAGGGTTAACCTTGCCCCAGTACTCTTCTGGTTGAGGATGAATCTCGGGGTCTCCGTATACTTCGCTCGTAGATGCTTGCAGAATGCGGGCGTTCAACCGTTTTGCCAAACCAAGCATATTGATGGCGCCATGAACACTCGTTTTAGTGGTTTGGACAGGATCATGCTGGTAATGGACAGGAGAGGCCGGGCATGCAAGATTGTAAATCTGATCCACCTCAACATAGAGCGGGAAGGTTATATCGTGTCGTATAATTTCAAAGTATGGCTTGCTGGCAAGATGAGCTATATTCTGCTTGCTACCGGTAAAAAAATTGTCAAGACACAATACTTCATTACCTTCAGCCAACAGTCGTTCACAGAGGTGTGAACCAAGAAAACCGGCTCCACCAGTTACTAAAATTCGTTTCATTGTTGTTTATCTTGAAGTGTACCTCATTTTTATAAGGTGTAAGATACAGAATTGATGGGATTATTTGTCTTTTTTATCAGTGTATGGGATGCCAGAAATTTATTAATTTTAGCATCACCCTTTCTCTGAGCTTATAAATCAAGTAAAATGCTTTGAAAAAAAACGAAGGATACGTTGCTGGTTATTTACAATAAGCTGTACGTTAAATGGTTTGTAATAAAGCAGTTTATAGAAATCCCCAATGGTTACAGTGGCATTTTTCGGTTGGTCAGTACATGTTATCATCGAGCACCATAGGCAGGTGCATCCTGTCATTTCGAGCGTCCGCGAGAAATCTTGATTATTGTGCTATAAGATTTTTCCTCACTTCGTTCGTCGAAATAACAAGGTGATAAGTGCTTAGTAAAAAGTTATTTCGCATCGAGCATAGCTTGAATAATGAGCGTTTTGGCTATTTTCTTACGGAATCAATTGCTATTGAGTGCATATCAATAAACACACACAATGATTCTTTAAAATTGAATTATTCTCATAAGAATGACAAGTAATCAAGAAAATCAAAAAAATAACCCAAGTGTTCTTGTTGTTGGATTAACAAAAAATTCTGCAGAAACCATAAAAGCTGAGGTGTCAGGAATTTACTCCGCTTTAATGAAGTTTGAGGTTTTGCATTTTTTTGTCATTGAATCGGATAGTGATGACAATACTATTGAAAAACTTAAAGAGCTTGAGGTTGATATTGCAAATTTCCGTTATCAATCACTCGGTATTCTAAAAAACAAAATACCATTAAGAACAGAGCGGATTGCATATTGCAGGAATCAATATCTTGATGAAATCAATAATAATATGTTGTATAAAAATATTGATTATGTCGTTATGGCTGATTTGGATGGAATGAATGATTTAATATCCGAAAAAGCGTTTTTATCGTGTTGGGATAAAACAGACTGGGATGTATGCACGGCTAATCAGCGTGGGCCCTATTACGATATATGGCCTTTACGTCACAAGCATTGGTCGCCAAATGATTGCTGGTCTCAATATATATTTCTTGTAAATAACGGGTTAACTATAAAAAAAGCAAAATTTGCTGCAGTCTACTCCAGAATGGTTGAAATTGATGAGCATCTTGATTGGATTGAAGTTGATTCTGCTTTTGGAGGTCTTGCTGTGTACCGCAGAGAGACATTGTCGGATGCGCGGTATATCGGAGTGGATGAATACGGTGAAGAGATTTGTGAGCATCTGAGCCTTAACGCCAAAATAAAATCAAAAGGCTGTCGGATTTTTATCAATCCAAAATTGATCAATGCCGGATATACCAGGCATACCAAGCGCTTTAAACAAAATCCATTGTTAAAATCTATTAAAAAGATGATGACTCTCTTAACAAATAATGCTTTTTTTCATCCGTCATTGTCAGATAGAAAAATATAAGGTGATATGATGAATAATTATGAATTTCTTCCCGAATCAACACTACTGTCATTTCGCCAAAAGCTTAAAGGAGTTTCGTTGCTGATGGCTACGGGAAAGAGTGCATTTATTCTCAACTGAAAGTCTCGGTCAGAATAGGGCGCAACTCTTCTTGATTTATCCGGGTAATATCCACCTGCCGCTCTCCAGGCGGACTTTAAAAAACAACTTCCTGAATGAGTCATATTCAGGTCATTATATCTTGAATATTTTTTGACATCTTCAGGTTTGCGCAAATCAATATTGATTTCTTCTTTTTCCGTTATACCTCTTATTAATTTTGGCATTGTATTGAGGTCATTTCCAGAAACATGCAATGCAGTTCCGCCGACCATAACTGCAGATGGAAAACGTTTAAAAATATTTAAAATTGTATCAATGCAGTCATGCATTAAATAATCATCGTCATTTAATATCATGATAAGGTCGGTTTCTGCTATCTCAATACCGCAATTGATACTTGCACATTGTCCGGAATTTTTTTTATTTTCTATAATTTTGACACTCTGTCTAAAATCTGCGTCAAGACGTTCAGTTACCTCAAGTAATATTTCAGAGCTTTTGTCAGGGCTCTTATCCACAACAAAAATAACTTGATCCGGCCTTCTTGTTTGATTTTTTATGCAGCTAAACATCTCTTCAATATACTGCGCATGACCAAAGCAAGGGACAACTAATGCAATAGTCGGGTTTTGAGAACATTTTATCGTAACAAAATTTTTTTTATCGACACCGTCAACAAAATGCGATATATTTTTTTGAGAAATTTGGGGCTTTAGTATGGATTGCACCGTTCTTTTGGTCCGCAAATAGAAATTCATTTCAATATAATTTTTTTTCAGTGGTTTCTCGTGCCTGATGATTCATTATGCGTTTTGTGTGTGCAGCAATTCTTTGTATTTTGCCCATAATTTTTATAACTAAATTTTTTGAATTTTGTAATGGGCCATAATCCATATCTCTTTTGGCATGAATCGGAAATTGCTTGAGCTCATCCCAGTCAGCTTTATAGCGTTTCGTTTTAGAAGGATACCAATACTCATACGCTGACAGTGTCGTTATATTATTTATTTTGCATAATAATGAGAAAATGGATTGATCATGCCTGTGTTCAATAAATCCATCTACATTCGGGCTTACTGAAAGAGTGTCATCAATAAAACAAAAATTATCATCAATCGTCTTTAACCATGTTTTTATAATACTGATTGATTCAGAACATTTCTTTATAAATATTATTCCTGCGCCAATTGTTGGTGTGTTAATAATATCTTTTCTGTTTCGCACATTAAAATAATCCAGCAGATCCCCTTTCGTCCATTTATAATCGCGTAAATCAAGGAGATTTCTTCCATCATAAACAAGAGGCGGGTCAGGTTTTTTTGTCTGAAAAGCGAGAATGCCTTTTGGAATGGTTGAGGCCATTTCAAAATAATCGTTAAGGCGATTCCTTCCTTTTATATTCAGACGACAACCCGCATCTGTATATTGGAGAATATCGCCATCATCCATATTTGCCAGAGTCTGTAAAATGATCTGTGGTTTCCAGCACCAATATCCATAGCCTCTTGACCCAAAAGTTAGATATTGTTTGAATCGTGTTTTAAAATCATAGTCCAAATCAATTTCTGTTAATATTTGAATCCGGTCATATACTCCCATGTCTATTGCCTCTTTTTTGATTCGAGACAGCGATCGATGTAGGTTAGAACTTGCAAAGCTAAGAAAAATCTTTTTCATTCAATATATGGTGTTATGGTTCTGTAGATGCCAGGAAACTAATATTGATAGATGATATGGTTGCTGTAATAGATATCGCTGATAGTAAGCCTGTTGATATCTTTTGTTACTTTTTATCAGTTTCGTGATCCCGGAATGAATATTTTTAAAATTCTTTTCAAGTAAAAAAGAATGCCGCCATCAATTCTTGATGAATAAAATAAATTATCAGTGACAACATCTGGAACCATTGCCTTGTTGCATTTTAATTGTTCAGGGTCCATATTTCCGTACGCAACAAAATGATTGTGGTCCTGTTTTTTTGAATGAGTGCCTTCTGTTCCGATATTCATTGTAAGATTGGCTTTGGGCTTTACTGCAAGAGAATAATTTGAAAGCATGCAGTGCGTCCACTGGTAATCCCATGAACTGATTATGCCTTTTTTGGTTAAATTGAATGCTTTTTTATAATAGGTATATACTGGTAAAGGGAATTTAGCTTTTAAATAGTTATCAAATAATTCCGATGGCCAGTTTTTCAAATCAATATCATATAATTGCCATCTTGAGCGCCATGTAGCCCAACCCCAAACGCTTGGGTTTTCTGAGAAAAAATAGTCATTTGACTCAATATTTGCTCCATCTGGATTAAATCCACAGAGCATCATTACTCGTAAATCATGTCTATATCGAAGGAGCAGGTTATCACAGAATCTGAAAAAATCAGGATGAGGTAAAACATCATCTTCAAGAATAATCCCCTCTTCTTCATGTTCAAAGAACCAGTCGATGGCGCTTGATACACTTTTTTTGCAACCAAGGTTTTCGTCGCGAAATAGCGTTGTAACTTTACATGTCCAATCAACAGAGGTGGTAATTTGTCGTACCTCATCACAAAGAATTTTCTCCTCATCGCGATCAGCACGATGACCATCTGCCGCAATATAGAGCCTTGGAGGTTTTGCTTCTCTTATAGCATCGAAAACTTTTTGGCTGGTATTTGGCCTGTTAAAAACAAGAAACAGTACAGCACTATTCATTTTTAGAGTAAGAAATACAAAATTACGAAAGGTGATTGTTCAGCAACGCTTTAATGGTCAAAAAATCTGGAAGAGTATACCGAGTAAACATTTCTGTTGTTTTGAACAAGTTGAGCGTTCAATTGATTGAATCAGTTACAATTATTGTTCGTTATTCGATGGCAATGCTGGAAGCATAGTGTCATAGTGCTTCATGAGCGATATTTCGGATAAATTCTCTGAACGGTTCAATTGAAGGCGCTGCAAGAAGTAATGGTTGCTCAGCATAAGGTTCTAATTTTTTCTCGGCACAGAAAAGCTCCTGTAAGACCTCGGCATTTTTCCAGTCAATGTGTTCAAGATTAATAAAAGCCTTGGGGTTAAAATCCGCAGATACTTTGCTGTCAGTCCATGTTATTGGCAAGGTCTCTCCAAGAAAGGCTTCCGGAATTTTTTCAGTGTAATATCCTGGATATAATTTGTTTTCAGGACAAAGATTAAACGCGTAGTTTTTCAGGATTGTGAGTTTATCAAATCCACTTTTGCTGTGGCTGATAATTTTGTTATCAAAGTATTTTCCGTATCCATGTACAGGAATAACTTGTTGTATTGTCTTATAAAAGCTTTTTCTTGGCTCAGACAGGTGAGATGCAAACAGTGCCGCTTGTCGAGGTTTTGATAAAAAACTTTTTCCAAGAGGTTGCAGCATTTTGCTTATGCTTAAAAGCTTTCCGAATCGTTTGTTTGTATTTCCCTGCAAGCCTTCATGCGACCAGTCAACCAATTCCATCCAGTAGGGCAGCCTATAATGGCGGTTCTTTTCTGTGGAAAAGTCAAAAGAGATGGAATAGTCTGCTTTAACACTGTCGTGCCGCAGGTTTTCACAGGTATGAAAAAGTGTTATAGGCTGGCAGTGCCTGTTATTGGTCATTTTGTTGATCAAATCGTGATAGTGATCAGAAAGAACAAGAAAACCACCTCTCTTTAATATCAACTTCATCGGACTCATGGGTTTTCCGATAATCAAGACATCACATCTCTTTGGCTCTACCCAAATAATTCGGTATCCCAAACTGGATAGTACTATCGGCAATAATGACTCTTCTTTGTAGGTGGAATACTGGCCTATTGCAGATAGTTTCAATTGTTTCATAAACCTTTTGTAAGAGGGTTCAATGTGTCGCTATTCACTGATTGTAAATCCGTCTACCAAGGCAATCCACTCTCCTGTTTTTGTCTGGTGAGCATCGACGGTATGCATGCCTGATCGGTTCCACCACTCATTTCCTGGTGCTACCACAGCTTCTTTTGTTGCAGGTACTTCGCTGTAGCTCTCTTCACTGAGTTCTGTAATCAGGAATGCCCAGACTCTGGTGCCATAGTTTGGCGTTTCATCCTGCGCGTAGCGGTAGATGCGGCCTTCATGGATGATGACCCGGCCTCCGGGGCGTGCAAAGTGAGGGGTTCCTGAAACAACCGGGCTTTTCGGGTGTTCCTGCCATGTTCCAGTGAGTATTGCAGAGGTGAAGAGGTGGAGGCTTTTATCCTTGCCGCAGTAACTGAAGAGATACCATCGGTTGCGGTAGCAGAAAATTGAGGGGTCAGCCAGCGCTGCATGACGGCCATGACCTTTGACAAGTGTGCTGATGTGCTGCCATTGCTCCGGAAAGTGTTTTGCCCGGTAAAGTTGTATTCCGCCGGAGTCCGCGCATTCGGGTATCATGTAGCAATGCCCTTCGTGAAACAAGAGATAGGGGTAAGAGAGGTGAAATCGCTCTTTGAGAATAATTTTACGATACTCCCATTGCAAACAGTCACTGCTGAAGGCATAGCCGATTTCACCGGTATCTCTTTTGTCGTTCAGTACTTCAAAAAAAAGGTAATAGCCACTGTTGTGTTCTACCATGAACGGATCGGCAACAAAACGGGCTTTTATATCGGTGACATCTTTTGCCGTAAGTATCGGATTCGTGACGCCAGACTGTGGAAAGAGCTGTATCGGTGACGGGCCTCTATACATGCCAATGACCCAGGTTTCGCGGCTTCGGCGCACTATCTTTTTTTTGCGGTGTATGTTGTAGCGACGAGTGAACAGCACAACACCAACAATAAAAAGGATCAGCAGAAAGAAAGTCATAAACATAAGGTTATGTCGAAGTCAGGTCGTTACGCCGCTTTCCGTCGCCGATGGTATAATGGTAAACTGAATGTCGTAGAGCATTTTGTATGCACCATTTTTTTCAATAAGCTCATGATGGGTTCCTGTTTCCATAACGTGACCACGTTCCATGACAATAATTTTGTCGGCGTTCTTGATGGTCGAGAGGCGGTGAGCTACCACCAGAGCGGTTCTGTTTTCCATTGACTGGTCGATAGCCTGCTGCACCACTTTTTCGGATTCGTTGTCGAGTGCACTGGTGGCTTCGTCGAATATCAGCAGTTCAGGATTTTTAACCATAGCCCGCGCAATAGCAATACGCTGCCGCTGGCCTCCTGAAAGCTGAAGCCCCCTGTCACCGATAAGGGTCTGGTACCCGTGAGGCTTTTCTTCAATAAACTCATGAGCATTGGCCAGTTTTGCTGCCTGTTCAATGCAGGCGTGGTTAATTTCATCATGGACACCATAAGCAATATTCTGCTCAATGCTGTCGTTGAAGAGGATGACTTCCTGACTTACAATTCCGATCATCTGACGAAGCTGTTTATAGTCAAATTCACGAATATCAATGCCATCAATGGTAATGCGCCCTGAATCGACATCATAAAATCGCAGCAAAAGGTCAACGACTGTCGACTTTCCTGAGCCTGACTGACCGATAAGAGCGACCATTTCACCCTTATGTATCTCAAAAGAGACATGATCAAGCACATTTGGTGCTTCAGAATCTTTGTTATACCTGAAGCAGACATCTTCGAAGGTAATGTTCCTTGAAAAACTGTTGATAGAGAGGTGACCGTTGGTAACTTCAGGTTTTGTGTCGAGCACGCCGAAGAGTCGTTCAGCAGAGATCATGCCCACCTTGATAGCTAAATTAGCGTCACTGATCATTTTAATCGGGCCCATTGCTGAAAAGAGGGCAAAGGCAAAGACGAGCAATTCATTGGCCGTCATCACACCCTTGAAGACCTGGAGGCCTCCAAACCAGAGCACCATGGCAATGGCTGCAATCAGCAGAGTTTCGTTCAGCGGGCTTATAATGTTGCGGAGCCTTGCAATCTTTATGCCAATTTTTCTGAAATCAGTGGTAAACGCCATGAATCTTGCCGTCTCAATATCTTCAAAGGCTGTTGACTTGATAACCTTGATACCATTGAACTTTTCTTGCAGCACAGAGTTCATGTCGCCCATACTCTTTTGGAAACTCAGTGCATGACCTTTGATATTTCTGCCAAGAAAAAGGATAACAACAAAAATCAACAGCGAGGTGACGGTTGCAAAGAGCGTTAACTGCCAACTGAGGGCAAGCAGAACGCCGATATAAACAATGACAGCAAAGGGGTTTTGCAGAAAATTAATAAACGTTGAATTAATGCTGATGTTAACGTTTTCCACGTCACTGTTGACGTAGTTCATGAGATTGCCAACCCTGTTCTTGTTGAAATAATCGAGATGCATCTCAATGATACTGTGAAAGACGTCGTCGCGGAGTTTTTTTACGGTTTTTGTCTGTATCCGGAAAACGAACTGCCCATTCAGGTAGATAAAGAAATTTTTGAGCGTAAAGGCGAGTATCAGAAAAATGCAAATTTTCAGCAGTTTCAGCTCTTTTGTAGGGGCGCTGAACCATCGCTGAAATTCATCGAGTGCCCAGCTTTTTGCCTCCATGGCACGTGATAGTTGTTGCGGAGTCTTTGCAGGGTTTTGGGTGGGCGTTGTCAAATTGGTGCTGCTGCCTTGCAGAGTATTGCGATCAAGCGTTTGGAACGGTGGTGTGCCGGAGGTTTGCTGTACGTTGCTTTCTGATGAAAAAACAGCATTCAGCAGTGGCAGTATAGAGTAAATTGATACGACACTGAACAACGAGGTCAACATGCTTGCCAGTACCACCAACATTATATTCCCCTTCGACGGTGCCATATACCGCAACATTCTCACCAATATCCCAGACTTCATAGGTAACCTGATCCTGTTTCGTTTGTCATAAAACGCCAATATAAAGTTAATAATCAGAATAATCAGTTTTCTTGGGCAATGCCATTCCCTCTTGTGATGATTACTTGCAGGTTTTCGATGCTTCCAGGGTGTTCAGCATGTTCTGAACGGCGGAAGAGATTGCGGCAGCCTCAATATCAATGACGTCGGCTGTTGGTGATACAATCACATGTTGCAAGGTGCTCAAAGGAGCAAATTGTGTTCGGTCGGCAAGACGTTTGCGATAGAGGGCAATGAGCGGAGTATCGGAACATGATGCAATATGGACCAGTGAGGTGTCGGGGGTAATAAGGATCTTTAGTTGTTTGACGATTTCACCGACTTCATAGAGGTTGCGTGTTGAGGGCGATGGTAAAACGTTCTGGTGCAGTTGCTCAAGTGCTTTTTTTTCTTCGAGATCTTGTGGTGCTGACAAGATAATAAACGTTTTGTCAGGAAAACTCCGGATCAGTTCAGACCATTGTTGAGGGGTGCGTCGTCCGCCGCTGTGGCCAGCACTGATGTTAATGCCGAGGTAACTGCATGATGGAAGGGTGCTTAGGAATTTGGTGATATCGGTAGATACCGGCATCTGTGGCAGGTATGGTTTGCAGGGTTGTACCTCTTTTGAACCGAGAGCGTTCAGCAGGGAGAGGTTTTTTACTGATTCATGTGTGCCGGGGGCAAGCTGAATAAGGTGGTCGTAGAGTCCTTCGTGATAAGGGCTGAAGTGCCCTATTTTATGGCGTGCGCGGATGAGCGTTGACTGGATGAGAAAATGGGTTGATGGGTGTTCTTTGGGATTAAAAAGCAGGTCAAATTTTTTGGGGAGAAGTTCTGTGCAATACCGTTTCATTTTTCTTTTGGCATGGTATACGGCGGTAACATTGGTGTCGGCACTGAAAAAATCGAAAATAATCTGGCTGAATGCGATAATGAAAATTGAAAGCTCTGGATACTCTTTTTTGAGAGTACCGATAAGCGGGGTGAGCATGATGCAGTCTCCATAGCATTCACGGGCAAGAATAACAATACTTTCTGGCGTTTCCAGAAAAAGAGGTTGCAACTTTCGCCTTTTTGAGATGAACTGAAGGGTTTTTGCAAAGCGCTGGCGGAATATCCAGTTCTCTTTTTTTTTGAGTTTCATGATTATCGAGTGGGTGTTTTGTGCTTCTGTAATCCTTCAAGTAACAACTCGTACTGGGTGACGACCCTTTGGAGTGCAAATTTTTCTTCAATAATTGTTCTTGCTGCTTTGCCAGCTTGCTGATAATCAGATTGCAGCAAGCGTATAACGCCGTCAGCCAGTTCATGGCTGTTGTCTGGTTGTACAATACTCCCTGATGTGTTGTTTTCGATCACATCGACCAAGCCGCACCCGCTGGTTATAACGACCGGTACGCCTGATGCCATGGATTCCAGAGCACTCATCGACATGCCTTCCTGGGGTGATGGCATGATGGTGATATCCACTTCTGAGAGTATTTGTGGAATATCTGTTTTGAATCCGGTAAAACTTACGTTTTCTGATATTTTCAGCTTTTTGGCTAACTCTTTGAGTTTTGTTTCAATGGTGCCGGTTCCGACAATGATGAAGTGAATCGAAGCAATTTTTTGTGTTATTATCGGAATGGCATTCATAAAACATTCCAGCCCTTTGTTTTTGTCGAGGCGGCTTATGACTGCAGCTATGTATCGTTCCGGTTTTACGCTGCTTTTTTTGGATTTTTTTTGCTTAAAGCGGTCAAGATCGATTCCATCATAAATAACGGTGATTTTTTTTTCCGGAAGAGAAAAATCTTCAATGAGCTCTCGTTTGATTTTATCAGAAATGGCAATAATGCGGTCAACAAGTACAGAGTAAAGGAATTTGTTGACTATTTTTTTTGTGCCTTTTTTTCGATAAGGAACGTTGCGGGTCAAAATCACTTTTCTTTTTGTCACTTTGGCCGCCAATGAGGCGACCCAATAGAATTTTGGAGAGCATATCTCTATAACATCAATGTTGTTCTGCCTGATGAGCCGGATAATTTTTGGAACGACAAAGAGGTTTATATCAGATTTTGGATTGAGCGTAGAGACCGGGATGTTTTCTGCCGAAATACGGCTTGCAAGGCCGCTTTCTGGTAAACAGCAGACTGTTACGTAATGACCGCGTTTTTTAAGTTCTTTACTGTATAAAAATATTCTGTTGGCTCCACCCGACCAGTGTGGTGTTGCATCAAAAATCATGATGTTCATCCGTGCCTTATTTGAATGTATACCGGTGATGTGGATGTTGAAACCAGCATGGGTACAGTGGCTTAGAAACAGTTGCTCTGGTTTTCGCTTGTTTTTTCCCTTTCCAATACCTATCTGTTGATGAGTGCCTGCATGGACGGAGAGTTTAAGAGGGACAAGGTATCAAATTCTCAAGAATTCATTCTAACGTATAATTTTTCAATGCAGATGTTTTTTTCCTCCGATTTGTTTGCTCAGCAGCGCCCCTCTTTTCTGGTCAATACGCTCTTTTTGGTCGTTGTTATGCTGCTGTATCCAGTTGTCGGTGGAGTGCTTTTGTCTTTTGTCAGTGGCGGCAGCGGGGCGGCTTTTTCTTTGTCAACCCTTGAGAAAAGCGAGTTCCCTTCTATTCGCATGATTCAGGCTGTCGGGCAGCTTCTTGTGCTTGCTCTTCCCGTTTTTCTGCTTGCAGGCTGGCATACAGGTAAAAAAAAACCTTTTTCATCACAGAGTCTTGCTTTTTTAGGGATAGGGAAGCCGGTTGATTTGACTATGGTTGCCCTGGCGGTGGGAGGTATTTTTCTGCTTCAGCCCTTGCTCCATACCATTACGGCAGTTCAGGATAACTATCTTTGGCCTGCTCTTGGTTCTGCTGGAGCGGAAGTGGTTCGCCAGCGAGATGTGATGGAGTTGTTCATCCGGCAACTTGCCCAGGCGGGCTCAGTTCTGGAATATGTATCGGTTGTTGTCGTTTTTGCCATCACTCCCGCGCTCTGTGAGGAGCTTTTTTTCAGGGGCTATATCCAGCAGAATTACGCCAGCTCCATCTCCTCGGGCTATGCAGTGGTGCTGACGGGCTTTATTTTTGCATTCTTTCATTTGAGCGCTGCAAATCTTTTGCCTCTTGCCTTGCTTGGATGGTATATTGGCTATATTTATTCTGCGGCAGGCAATTTGGCGATTCCTGTTGTTGTTCATTTCGCGAACAACATGGCGGCATTGCTCCTTCTTTTTTTTACTGGCGGAGGAGATGTGGAGGGGGTTTTGGAGTCAAAGGTTCTTCTTTGTTCGCCGTGGTGGTGGCTGGTTGTTGCCGTAAGTCTTCTGTTGTTTGTAATGGTTCTCCGGTGGTTTTCGGTTGTGGTGCGGAGATGATTTTCATGAAGGTTGATTAGTTGTTGACGTGAGGATGTATGGGTAAACTTTTGAGTGTTAACTTATTGCAGCGAGTCCTTGTGGCTCTTGTGGGCATTCCTTTTTTGCTGTGGCTCATTGATCTTGGTGGGCTGGGTTTCTTTTTGTTTTTTTCCCTTCTGGCGCTTTTGGCGGTTTTTGAGTTTGATCGCCTTGCACGTCACAAGGCCAAGCCTCCAGCTCTCTGGATTGTGCTGCTGATAACGGCGCTTTTTCAGGTCAACTTTTATTTGAAAAGCGAGACGTGGGAGGTGTGGGAGCTGTTGCTGGCCGTTGTGCTTGCACTGCTCGTGATGGAGCTTTTTTTGAAAGAGGGCTCCCCGCTGCTTAATTTGGGGGCTATCTTGCCCGGCCTGCTCTATGTCAATCTCTCTTTTGGCTCTCTGTTACGGCTTCGTTTTTTTGAAGGTGGCAAAGAGGGGGAGATAATGGTTTTTCTCATGTTTTTCTGTGTCTGGGCAGCCGATATTTTTGCCTATTTTGGCGGGAGTACCTTGGGCGGAAGGTTTATTCACCGCAAATTGTTTGAGCGTTTGAGTCCTCATAAGACATGGGAGGGCTTTTTGTCCGGCCTTGCAGGAAGCGTTGCTGCGTCAATGATTTACAGCAGTTTTGTGCCGGAGTTGTCGTTGACCAAGGCGTTGTTGACCGGGCTTTTGATCGGACTGGCAAGTCCGGCTGGCGACTTGATTGAATCGATGTTTAAGAGGGATGCCGGGGTAAAAGACTCTTCGCATCTGATTCCCGGTCACGGCGGAGTGCTCGACCGGTTTGATACCATCATGTTTGTCTCGCCATTTATCTACTTTATTACCGTACACCTCTGAACTGGCATAAAGGGCGCAGTTCCGTGGCGGCAGGGTTGGAAATGTTTTTTTATATTGACGGGTCAATGTGTGCCGAGAGGGGCACCTTTCAACAGGCAGCAGTATTAACCGCATGGGGTTATCATCATGAAAATTGAAGGCCTTCTTTCTGAAAATTGTATTGTTTTAAATCTTGACCTTTCTTTGAAAAGTGAGGTGATTGAAAAAATGCTTTCCATTGTGGCCACTCAGCCGGGTGTGATTGATATCGGACGGCTTAGGGAGGATGTTTTCAGACGTGAGCAGGAGATGTCGACTGGTATCGGTAAGAGCCTGGCCCTTCCTCATGCAAAGAGCGGGGGAGTGAGTGGGCCGGTTATTGCGCTTGCTACACTCCGTAACGCAATTGATTTTGATTCCATTGACGAAGAGCCTGTCAGGATCGTTTTTCTTTTAGCTACGCCTGAGGAGATGCTTTCAGAGCATTTAAAGCTTCTCGGTCGCATTACAAGGCTTGCGGGGCGGGATGACGTTCGCCAGAAAATTCTTCTTGCATCGTCCGCCGCAGAGGTTATTGAGCTCTTCCGCGAAGAGGAGAGAGATTTTCCACAGATATAACAACATTTTTACCAGCAAGGGATTATTACAGTTATGCCGCAGTATCAGGCAGTAAAGGGCACACGGGATATTTTTCCCGAAGAAATGGCCCGATGGAAGTATGTAGAAGGAGTTGTTGATGCTCTGGCCTCTCTTTACGGCTTCAGCGAAATACGGATTCCGGTTTTTGAGTATACCGAGCTTTTCCAGAGGGGGATTGGTTCTACGACGGATATTGTAGGGAAGGAGATGTTCACCTTTCAGCCTGACCCGAAAGGGCGCTCTTTGACGCTGCGCCCGGAGATGACTGCCGGGGTGATGAGGGCGGCGCTTCAGAACAATCTGCTCGCCTCTGCTCCTGTACACAAGTTGTACTACATGGGAGAACTTTTTCGCAAGGAGAGGCCGCAGGCAGGGCGTCAGCGTCAGTTCTCACAGTTCGGAGCGGAACTGCTTGGAGTCTCCTCGCCTGCTGCGGTCGCCGAAGTGATCACCTTGATGATGGAGGTTTTTCGCTCACTTGGCCTTCGGGGGCTCAAGCTCCGCATCAACAGCCTTGGTGATACTGATGATCGACTCCGCTACCGGGTCGCATTGCAAAACTATTTTTTGCCTTTTGCCGATATTCTGGATGATGCATCGAAAGAGCGGCTTGAAAAAAATCCATTGAGGATTCTTGATTCAAAAAATCCGGCACTTCAGGAGCTGATTGCCGGGGCTCCCAGATTGTATGATTATCTCGGCGAAACGTCGGTGCAGGATTTTGAAAAGGTGCTCTCTTATCTTAAAGAGCGCAATATTGTTTTTGATATCGATTATCGCCTGGTTCGGGGGCTTGATTATTACTGTAACACCGCTTTTGAGGTGACCAGTTCAGAGCTTGGTGCACAGGATGCCATCGGCGGGGGCGGGCGCTATGATGGTCTTGCCCGTGAGCTTGGCAGTTCGGCGGATGTGCCCGCCGTTGGGTTTGCTGTCGGGATGGAGAGGCTTTTGATGACGATGGAAAAACAGGGACTTTTTGAAGCTCTTGCTCCCCAAGGCCCGCTGGTTTATGTTGTGGTGCAGCAGCAGGAGCTGGCTGACCATGCGCTGCAAATAGTGTGGCGATTGCGTAACGCTTCTATTAAAACGGAGATAGATTTGGCGGCACGGAGCATGAAGGCGCAACTGCGGGAGGCTAACCGGATAAAAGCATCGTATGCGCTTTTTGTTGGGGCGACGGAGCTTGCGACGGGGCTTTATTCACTGAAAAATTTGGCCACCTCGGAGCAGACAATGCTCTCTCTTGAGGCTCTGCTTGAACTTCTGGGAGAATCGGCTGCGAGCGGGCAGTTGCAATTGTGACGACCACGGGCCACAAGGTGATACTCTATGGCAAAAAAGAGTGCTGTTTGTGCGACGAGGCCATGGAAGTGCTGCTGAAAGTCAACGCATCATTGCCGTTTGAACTGGAAAAAAAAGATATTACAGGTGACCGCGAGCTGCTTGAAAAGTTCGGACTCAAGATTCCGGTCATCTTTGTTGATGGTGTTGAGGTTTTCAAATATCGGGTGAACGAAAATCGCCTCAGGGCGTTGTTGAACCAATGCTGAAATTTATTCTGCTTTTTATTTTTTTCTTTCTTCTGATTCGTACGGTGGTGCGTGTGCTGCGAAGAGGACTCTTTGTTCTCAGGAGAGGGGGCCTTGGTCGTAGCGAACGTTCAGAGGAGTCATTTTCTTCAGGGCGGAATGTCGAAGAGGCTGATTATGAAGTACTTGAAAGCCAGATCAACAATAAAAAGCAGGAGGTCATATAAGGTGTTGTGTGTTGAATTGTTTTTTCGTACATTGCGACACTTGATTTGACGACGTACCAGAGTATCTTATTTGAAGTGGGGATTCCCCACTTTTTTGTTTTTATTTTTAAAGTTTACAAAAGGTATTCATGCAAGAGCGCATCAGGAATTGTGTCTCACGGGTTATTGCCGAATCAGTCGGTACCCGGGGTGAAGGAGCCTATCTTATTGATATCAAGGTAAAAGGCAAGGCGAGTGCCCGAAAAATAGAAATACTGCTGGATGCCGATGATGGTATTCGCATTCATCAGTGTGCCTACGTGAGCAGAAGAGTTCGTGAACAGATTGAAGGTGATGATGAGCTTCTGGAGTTGATTGGAGAAAATTTTGATATGATTGTCTCTTCTCCCGGTCTTGGTGAGCCAATTATCATTCCTCGCCAGTATATACGTCATGTTGGAAAATTGATGCGAGTTACCTATTGCGAAGCTGATAGTGAGCCTGTTGAACTGGCCGGGCATATCCAGGAGGTGTCGCTTTCGGAAGAGAGTGCACCGTACATCGTCATTCTGCCCCAAAAAAATAAAAAAAGAGGACAACAGTCGATAATAGAGGCTGTCACACTGTCCCTCAACAAAATCATCCGAGCGGTTCCTGAGGCGGAATTATAGTTTATACGGGTCAGTGGAAATTTTCTTTTAAAAAATGCACAATCCATAGAACGAGATGGTCAAAAAGAAGATAAAAGATGAGGGACTGGAGCGGAGGACGCAGATTGCCAGCGCGTTCGGTGAAATCGAGCAGTCCAAGATTTTTCTGGATAAACGCACGGAAAGTGCGGCTGTAAAGATGGATATTGCCGACCTTCTCAAGGATATTATCCAGAAGCAGCTCCGAAAAGATTATGATCCTGAAGTTGAATCCAACATTTTCATCAACCCTGAACGGGGAGATTTTGAAGTCTATATTCTGAAAAAGATTGTCGAAGAGGTAGATATTGAAAGCATAGAGATTTCGCTTAAAGAGGTCCGTAAAATTGATGACTCCCTCGAAATTGGCGATTCTTATGAAGAGGGGCCGATTCGGCTTGAAGATTATTTGAGTCGCAAGTCTATTCAGATTATCAAGCAGTCTGTACAGAAGAAGGTTCGCGATCTTGAGCGTCTTGTGGTGTATGAAGAGTGTCTGGAAAAAGTTGGAGAGATTGTTGCTGGCGAGGTTTATCAGGTTCGTGCAAATGAGGTTATCTTCACTTATAACACCTCTAAAGACCACCGTGTTGAGCTTGTGTTGCCTAAGTCGGAGATGATGAAAAAGGATAATCCTCGTCGAACTCCGCGCATGAAGCTTTACGTCAAGCGAATCGAGCGTGAAAAAGCAAAAGTGAGGCTTGATGACGGCTCGATGGTTGAGCGTGAAAAAGCTGACGGTGGCATGAAAGTTATTGTATCGAGAGTTGACGACCGTTTTTTGTATAAGCTTTTTGAACATGAGGTTCCTGAAATTCTTGATGGACTTATTGTCATCAAGGCGATTGCACGGGTGCCGGGTGAAAGAGCAAAGGTTGCGGTTGAATCGACCAGTGCACGTATTGATCCGGTCGGTGCCACTGTAGGGTATCGTGGCAAACGTATCCAGAGCATTGTCAAAGAGCTCAATAATGAAAATATTGATGTAATTTACTACGCCGATGAGCCGCAGATCTATATTTCACGGGCGATGCAGCCAGCGAAAATTGATCCTCTGACGGTTCATGCCGACATGAAAACCCGGAAAGCAAGGGTGATGCTCAAGCCTGACCAGATCAAATATGCGATCGGAAAGAATGGTAACAATATTCATCTGGCGGAGAAGCTTACCGGTTACGAGATTGATGTCTATCGTGATGTGATCGACAAGTCGATGGAAGATCCTACAGATATTGATATCATTGAGTTCCGTGAAGAGTTTGGTGATGACATGATTTACCAGCTTCTTGATGGCGGTCTTGATACGGCCAAAAAAGTACTGAAAGCTGGAGTTGATGAAATTGAGACCTCTCTTCTTGGCTCCTCCAAACCTGAAGAGCAGACGGTGTTTGGTAAAAGTTACAAGACAAACGTGAAGCCGAGGGAGCGAAAAGTGACCGACGAGGAAAAGCGTTATTGGAGAAAGATTGCTGAGAATATTTATAAAACCGTAAAAGAAGAGTTTACTGAAGCGGATCTGGCGGCTCTTTTTGATGACACTGTCGAGCCGGAGCCGGATGAATTGGTGGCGGAGAGATCATCAGAACCGATTGTAGAGTGAACATCGCGAAAGAAGTAAAGCGTTTTTAAATCCAGAGGAGGATGTAATGGCCCTTGAGGACATGGAAAAGAGATACCGCATAAGTGATATAGCAAGAGAACTGCAGGTAAGTCCGCAGGAAGTATTACTTTTTGTCAAGCAGGAAGGGGGCAGGGTTGCCTCTACATCCTCTATGGTAGGAGAAGAAACACACGGCCTTATTTTTGGCCATTTCAGCGTTGAAAAGAAAATGGTTGACGAGACCAAAAAAATAAGGGCGGATAAAGAGAAGCGCCTTTCAAGGCTTGAAGAGCAGTCACGGAAAACGTATGAAAAAGAGCAGCACCTCAGCGAAACTCTCAGCCCTCCTGCACCTCCAGTGGTTGTTGTTGCGGAAGTAAAAAAAGAAATTGTTCCGCTTGAAGTGATGGTCGTTGCTCCGGAAGAGCTGTCAGTACCGGAAACTCCGGTTGCTGACTCTTTGGAGTTGTCGGCAGTTCCCGAATGTGCTGTTCTCCCTGAAGTTGTTGCTTTACCTGAACGTGTT
>CAILXB010000260.1 GCA_903838025.1 uncultured Chlorobiaceae bacterium | reverse complement strand
TTGGATTTATGTTCGGCCGTATTTTCTTTATGTGTATACGGCGTGTTCCCTGTATATCTTGTATTTGCTGTGTTTGATGTATGTTGTGTATGAGATGTATCTCTTTCGGCCTGCGCACTACTGATAAATGCTGTGGCTGGATTGATGTCCTTGAAGGTTTTTTTTGCCATTGTTACTTCGCCCCTTTTGTCGCTTGCAGGTATTCCACAATAAAGTCCTGATAATCCTTTGCCGGGTTGCTGGCTGGTGCATAACTGTAAAGAGGTTCGCGCCTTGCTTGAGCTTCCTTGATGGCAATTCCTTCCCTGATTGTTGTCTTGAAGAGTTTTGTGCCCAATTGTTGTGCGGTTGAATCAATAATGTCTGCCAGATCACGGCTCAGGATGGTGCGGTTGTTATAGCGTGTAATCAGGATGCCTTCGACTCTCAGGTCGGAGTTGCAATACTCTTTGACGGCACTGATGGTGCTGTAGAGCTGTGTGATACCATGGATGCTGTAGGTGTCGGCCTGTACCGGAATGATGACTTCTGTTGCAGCAGTCAGGGCGTTTATGGTCAAGGTTCCGAGAGCTGGCGGTGTGTCGATGATGCAGAAATCGTATTTGTTCCGGATGGGCCTGAGAGCCTCTTTCAAACGGTACTCTTTTCCTGTCTGGGTAATTTCAAGGTCGGCGCCTGAAAGTTGCGGACTTGCCGGAATAATCACACCCTGTGCGGTTTGCTGTGTTGCCTCTTGTGCTGTTGTCTTTTTGGTCAGCACATCATAGGCAGTTGGTCTCCCTGCTTCGGCTGCCATCGTAGAGGAAAGGTTTCCTTGTGGGTCAACGTCTACAAACAATACCCTGAATCCTTGTTGCTGCAGCCCCTGCCCCAGGGCGTGGGCAGTGGTACTTTTGCCTGTTCCTCCCTTTTGAAGGGCTATCGTGATAATTCGCATTATGTGTGTTTTATGTGTCCTGTGTATTAGGTGTATATGATGTATCCTGCGTATAGTTTAGAAACCAGCCGTTCATTAATCTTGTTGCAGAAATGGAGTAATTATTGTAAAAATATAGGCAAAGAAGAATAATAAACATCAAGAATGTGCATTATTTCAAAAGAAAAAGTTGGAAAATCTGATGGAAACAGGTAGGGGAGGTGTGTCTTGTGTGTTCGGTGTATATGATGTTTTTTGTGTATAGGGTGTATTCTTTTTGGCCAAAAGATTGTACGTCCGTAATGGCTCAAACAGACGAAACAAGTCAGGTATTGCTTCTGAAACAGGCAGGAAGCGCAATGAGCTGTTATTCCAGAGATTCCGGCACCCTTTTTTCGAGCCAGGAGTGGATCAGTTCTATGCCGCTGTCGGCGATCTGGTGCGCTATCGGATATTCTCGATAGGTGAGATCATTGACACGCTGTTCCAGCCATTCTTTTGCAGCTCGACCTTTCGCGATCGGAAGGATATCGTCATAAATTCCATGCAGCACAAGAAAAGGAAGTTCTTTTATGCTGTTGTCATCTTTCGGACGCATGTCAGGCAACTGTCCAGAGCAGGCAATAACCCCGTGAAGCAATTCCGGTTCACTGAAGGCCGTCATGTAACTCATCACTGCTCCCTGGCTGAATCCCATCAGAAAAACCCTGTTGCCGGCAGGTTTGTATTCTGCAATAATATCCTTGACAAAGCTGATGAATTGCAGGCGAGCCTCATCTGCGGCATTGTAGTCAACAGTAATGCCGGTTGGAGTAAAGCTGAGAGGGAACCACCCGAACATTCCCAAATCAAGGGTGTGTGGTGCGCGAACGCTGATGTATCGGAGCCCGCGATGCAGCATCGGCGCAAGCTGAATCAAATCTTTTTCATTGCTGCCGTAGCCGTGCAGCAACATCATGAGCGGAGCATTTTCAGGGGCGGCTGGGGCAAGATCCAGAAAAGTAAGTGAAAGATGTCTTCGTTGAAGCATAGTGGCAGAATAAAGTTATGGTTGAGATTCTTGAATAACATGAGCAATAAACCCGCCGCCCAGCACTTCAGTATTGCGGTAAAAAACCGCCGCCTGACCGGATGCAATGGCGCTTTTTGGTGAAGCGAAAGATACGGATACCGTATCATTATCAACAGGTTCAATGGTGCAGGCAGTTTCCCTGTCACGATACCTGATTTTTCCGAGCGCCTCTATTGGGCTTTGCAGCGATTCAATGCCAATCCAGTTGAGACCGCAGGCCAGCAGACGGCGGCTTTCAAGCGCAGATTTTTTGCCGACATGAATACGGTTGTGTTCTGAATCAAGCCCTGTGACGTACAGAGGCACTTTGGCTGAAACGCCAAGTCCGCGTCGCTGGCCGATCGTGTAGAACGGATAGCCCCGGTGCTGTCCGATAACCTGTCCGTTTTCATCAACAATGTCACCGTTCGCCACCTTTTCAGCAAGCCCGGGAATGGCGTTGGCAAGGTAACTGCAATAATCATCCTGCGGAACAAAGCATATCTCCTGGCTCTCCTTTTTTTCAGCCGCCCTGACACCAAAAGTGTGGGCCAGCGCGCGAACTTCCGGCTTGGTCAGTTCGCCAAGCGGCAGAATGGTTTTCGCCAAATCGCTCTGGGAGAGCATCCAGAGGAAATAGCTCTGGTCTTTCTGCGGATCAACCCCCTTGTAAAGCCGGTATCGTCCTTCGCTGAAAGATGTTGAGGCAAAATGGCCGGTAGCAACAAACTCCGCGTCAAGCATCTTAGCCCCCTCAAAAAGTCCGAACCACTTGATTTTTTTATTGCAGACCATGCAGGGGTTTGGCGTTCTTCCTCCAAGATAGTCATCATGAAAATAGCTGATAACATCACTTCTGAACTTGCTGCTGAGGTTCAGGGTATAGACCGGGATCTGAAAATCAGGATGGTCGCTGATCACAAGCGGAGAAGGCTGAATCGAAGGGTTTTCATCCAAAGAGTCGAGCACCTTGATGTTCAGGCCAGTCACCTGATAGCCCTGCTTCAAAAGCAGGCACGCTGTCACAGCAGAGTCAACCCCGCCCGAAATACCGACAAGAACTTTTTTCTGTGCGCTCATGGGGTGCAGTATCAATTTACGATTTCCCAATAGCCTGTTTTTGTAGCTCCAATGTGCCGAATAATTCCTTCGGATTTGAGTTTCCCTATATGGTATTTTACACCATTTGTGCTGATACCAATTTTAAATGCAAGCTCTTTTTGCGTACATGATGGCTTTTCCCGGAGCAAAGCAAGAATTTTTTCTTGGGTAGTTTCTTGGGTAGTTTCTTGGGTAGTTTCTTGGGTAGTTTTCACTAAAGCATGTTCGGGCGAAAAATGAAAAATTGTCCATAAACCTGTTTGCTCACAGCTAAACTGTGGCGCAGGAACTCCTTCTCTATCACAAGCCTCAATCATCCGTTCAATACCTCGCCCCCATGCTTCAATTAATCCTGCACGAAAAAAAGCATTTGCAATATCAGGATTAAAAGGTTGCGAAGCATGTTTCTTAAACAACTTTTCAACCGTCCAGGTAGCAGGAAGCTGGCCCGGATTCCAAATCATCAACTTATCGCCATAGACACTAATCTGAAGAGGAATAGCGCTTGCGTAATCTTTATGAACAACAGCATTTAAAATGGCCTCACGTAATGCAGGTTCCGGTATAGGATAGCTCTCAATTCGCTGAAGCCCTTCATACGAAATGAACGCTTTAAGATATTTATTTTTAATCAGTTCTATTGTTTGACCTACTTGAGAAAAAAGGTTGCCATGCACTTCATCCTGATAGCGTACATGAGCGTTTGTTTCAAAAAATCCAATTTTCAGATAAGCACCAGTAATAAAGCGCTCAGGGTCAGGATGAAACAACAAGGTCGTCGCTCTTTTAAGATAAGCTCCATCAAATAAATGAAGCTTATCAAGGAGCACGTCGTTGGATTCATCGATAATTTCAGGCAGCAATCGTTGACTTTTTAATGCTTGCTTTCGAAAGGTCAGCAGCGCTTTATCATCCAGATCGGTTATTGAAACATAGGGTAAAGGCACGCCATCCCAATGTCGTCCCTGTCGCTGTAATAAAAACCGATCAAGAGCCGCTCCTTTAAGTTCCTGCTTTGTGCTGCCGCTACGGTAATGATATTCACCCTTATAACTTACAGGATATGGATAAGGCTCAACAACAATCTCAAGAAATTCCTCTCCTGACTCTTCACGCAAATTCACCTTGACAATAATGCCAAGAATATCTCGAACCTTATTTGGAATAACTTCTATTAACTGCTGGGCATTACTAAGTCCAACCAGCAATCCTTTATCATTCTTGCCAAGAACCAGTACTCCACCCTCAGCATTTGCAAAACCGCAAATCCATTTCAAATACTCGTCTCGCCAAGACTCTTTCCATTCGATATGCTGATTTTCTTTAGTCATAGAGAAGTCACTTGAGCTTGTACGGTTTTTGACTGCATATACACACTAACGCTCTCTTGAATTCACCGATAAAAATTTTTGTCTGTGCGCTCATGGGGTGAAACCGGGAAAAAGGGTGAGAAGTAATGTCTCGGCGATGAGAGTGCTGCACTCAGGTCAACAATCTCCGGTTCCAGTGCCATGGGGAGAGATAATTCAAGAAATGCTGAGGCTTCAAAGGTCATGTTCTGCAGGTTGTAATGCAGTGTTTTATATTATTGGCATAATACGTTATGAAGGTTAAAGAAGCAAAATCTGCTGATCTTTTCAATGGTAAGCGTTTTGCCAGAAATGGTCGTGCAATTCGGTGCAGGACTCTGTTGGTCACCTTTAAAAAACTATCCGAGACCACCCAACAACCGCAACTATTCAAAATCGTTACCTATATTATCACTTGCATTTCCCTGTACACTCTGGGTGAGTGTACCTGTTGCAAACATCGCGATGAAATAAAAGGCATCCAACTTCAATGGCAAAAAAACAGGCAGTTGATACAAAGCGTCCGATTGAGTCTTACGAGCATAAAGACAAGCTGCGGGTGAACAATCCGCCTGTGGGGTTGGTGACACCCCAGACTGATCCTGATGCCGGAGCAAAGAAAAGTTATGCCTACGATCCTCATCTTGACCCTCAACTGCAATGGGCTGGCAAGGCGGATCATACCTCTTTTGAGATTCCGACAGTTTCGCTGCACGTTCACGAGCGTATTGATCCGCGCAGCATCATCGAAGCGGTACGCAAAATCAGGGAGGATGACGCACAGTTATCATTTTTTGGTCAGTTGGATGAAAATCCGCCATTGCGCGAAGCCATCAAGTTTTATCAGCATGCCCACGGATGGAGCAATCGTCTGGTGGCGGGCGACAGCTTGCTGGTGATGAACTCATTGCTTGAAAAGGAGGGGATGGCAGCCAAAGTGCAGATGGTCTACATTGACCCACCTTACGGTATCAGGTATGGCTCCAACTTCCAGCCCTTTGTCAACAAACGCGATGTGAAGGATGGCAAGGATGACGATTTGACCTCCGAGCCGGAGCAGATTCTTGCTTTCAGGGATACCTGGGAGCTTGGCATTCACTCCTACCTCACCTACCTGCGCGACCGACTGTTACTGGCCCGTGAACTGCTCACTGAAAGCGGCAGCATTTTTGTGCAGATTGGTGACGAGAATGTTCACCGTGCCGGGATCGTGCTGGACGAGGTATTTGGGGCCGCTAATCGTATAGCAACCATCACCTTTGCAACAACCAGCGGCAGTTCAGCCACCGCTCTCCCGCAAGTTGCTGATTATTTGTTGTGGTATGCAAAAGATATAAAAAAAGTAAAATACCGCCAGCTCTATGAGCCACTGACTCGATCCGAGATTATTGAGTATTTCAGCTCGTATGCCATGGTTGAGCTTCCTGATGGAAGTTGTCGCAAAATACTCAATCATGAGCGTTTTGACCCGGACAGCAATTTACCGGAAGGGGCGCGGATTTACAGTCGTACAGGTCTTGATTCACAAGGTATTTCGACGACAGGGCGTTCAGAGCCCTACGCATTGAATGGACGGCTTTTTCCTTGTGCCTCTAATCGCCAGTGGTCAATATCCAAGGAGGGGATGGACTATCTGGCGAAAATCGGGCGTCTTGATGTTGCCGATGGTCAAGCTTCGCTCAGGTGGAAAAAATACGAAAATGAGGTTCCCGGACGGCGTATCAACAATGTCTGGTCAGCCCAGATGTACCCAACCGAGAAAAAGTATGTCGTTGAAACCGCAGTTAAGGCCATTACCCGTTGCATCCTGATGACCACCGACCCTGGTGATCTCGTTTTTGACCCCACCTGCGGCAGCGGCACTACAGCTTTTGTTGCCGAGCAGTGGGGCCGTCGCTGGATCACCTGCGACACCTCTCGCGTGGCGCTCACTCTGGCCCGGCAGCGCCTGATGACCTCGGTGTTTGATTATTACGAACTGGCACATCCAAAAGAAGGGGTTGGCAGTGGGTTCAGGTACAACACCGTACCACATGTATCTCCGAAAATACTCTCAACGGAAGATGCCTCTTCACCGATTACTCTCTATGACCAGCCAATCCCCGACAGTAAAAAGAGACGGGTGAGCGGCCCCTTCACGGTTGAGGCCGTCCCAGCGCCTTCAGTCAAGTCGGTTGATGAGCTGCTTGATGGCATCCCGCAGGTTGGTGACCTCTCCGTCGCCCGCTCTGGTGAAACGCTCCGCCAAGCCGAGTGGCGCGACGAGCTTTCACGCACCGGACTCCGTGGCAAAGGGGGGCAGCAGATCCATTTTGCCCGGCTGGAGCCGCTGCCCGGTTGCCACTATCTTCATGCTGATGGCGAAACCCGTCCCGGCACTGATGGTCTCATCCGTCAAGAGGGCACCTCTCATCAGCCTCAAAGAATCGTCGTCTCATTCGGCCCGGAACATGCGCCCCTTGAGCAGCGTCAGGTAGCACAGGCAATCGAAGAGGCACAAACCCTTGTGCCAAGGCCCAAGCTCATTCTTTTTGCCGCCTTCCAGTTCGATCCTGAAGCTGCCAGGGATATTGATGAAACCAACTGGCCGGGTGTTACCCTGCTGAAGGCACAGATGAATGCCGACCTGTTGACCGACGACTTGAAGAAAAAACGGGCCAGCAGTGAATCCTTTTGGCTCATTGGCCAACCGGATGTGTCGCTCCGCCAAATCCATCGCGGTGAACATCAGGGGAAATGGGAGTTGGAGGTATACGGTTTCGATTATTACAACACCAGAACTGGTGCCATTGAATCGGGCAGTGCCCGGCAGATTGCCGTCTGGCTGCTCGATACCGACTACGATGGTCGAAGCATTTTTCCGCGACAGGTCTTTTTTCCGCAAGCTGGCGAAAACGACGGCTGGGCAAGGCTGGCCAAAAATCTGAAAGCCGAGATTGATGAAGAGCTGATTGAAGCCTACCGGGGCACCCTCTCACTTCCCTTTGAACTGGGCAACCACTCACGGGTAGCGGTAAAAATTGTCGATGACCGTGGCGTCGAATCGCTCAAGGTTATTGGGGTAACGTAAAGGAGTTTATGCGATGATAACAAACATGAGGCTCTCGAATTTCAGAGGCTTTGAGGAGGAGGTATCGGTCAGAATTCGACCGATCACCATCCTGATTGGTCGCAATAGCTCAGGAAAATCCTCACTGATCAAGTTTCTGCAAATGTTGCGCCAGACGCTGGAGTCGCAGCGTGATGAATTTTTTGTTACCGACGGAGGATCGGTTCAGTTGGGAGCATGGAGTAATCTCAAAAATTCACGCTCTAAAAAGAGAAGCTTTGAATTTTCAATTGAGACGGAGACCAGGGATATTCCTGCGGCAGATATTCGTCAATTATGGGAAAATTTCAGCAATAAACGGGTCATTACAGAGGTGGGGGACACCATTCGGCTTTCGCTTGATGTGCCGAAAAGCCTCGTTATCCGTGAATCTCCCGTAGCAAAGTTCACCATCAGTGGTCAGGTGCGATACGCTCAGCAGTTCAAGTTTGGCCATCATGCTGTCAAGGGGAATATTGATGATATTGAGATCTTCAAAAAAAGTGCAACCCATCTCGACAATACCGGTTTTCTCCGTTTTAGTCGGCAAACAGACAGTTTACATGATCTTTTTGAATCGGGTGTAGCAGAGCAGTTTCTTGACCGTTTGCGCTATGAATTTACCTCAATCCGGCATCTCTCACCTGTTCGGGAGGAGTCCATTCGAACCGTTCAGGCCGGAAGCCCGCCGCCACGGGATGTTGGTGATCGCGGAGAGTATGCCATTTCACACCTGGTTCGTCTCTTCAGTGATCCAGCGCAACGAAATAACGCAGACTTTGTTGCCCGATTTGCCAATCTTGTTGCGGATGTTGACAAACTCTTGTTCAGCTCCCAGATTGCCAATCTCTCAACACAGGTCAAGGCTCGCAATAAAAGGACGCAGGCTGTCAGCTATTTAGCCGATTTCGGTTTTGGTGTGAGTCAATGTCTGCCCCTCTTTGTTCAGGGAGTGATGCACGACCCCTATCAACTGATGCTCGTTGAGCAACCCGAGGCACAATTGCATCCTACGGCGCAGTTGGAATTGGGTTCCTTTTTTGCGGCACTCTGGAGCGAGAAAAAGGTACCCGTAATTATTGAAACTCACAGTGCCAATGTGCTGCTTCGGCTTCGACGTCTGGTTAAAGAGGGGCTGATACAATCAGAGGAGATAACGGTTGCCTATTTTACAGTGGATGATGAAAAAAAGGTGCCTGTCGTAAAAAATCTTGATATTCGGGCTGATGGTTCTTTGGAGAAAGGTCTTCCTATGGAATTTTTTGGAGCAGATGTTATTGAAGCAATTGAAATGGGAGCATGAATGTTGTTTATAGCAATAGATACAAATATCTTTCTGCACCTCTTCAATCCTGCGGAAAATACCGACTCGCATATCGACAAGTTGCTGGGCGCATTGATAACATCGCAGTATCAACTGCTTGTCGACAGCACCAGAAAAATCGGAAATGAATATCAGCAAAAAATAGTCCCAATCATAAGAAACCTTGATGAAACAAAGCCACAGTTGCCGCTTTTGAGGTTCTGGATGAACCCGGATATTCGCCGTGAGGTTGAGCTTGATGGA
>CAILXB010000259.1 GCA_903838025.1 uncultured Chlorobiaceae bacterium | reverse complement strand
TTCCAATCCACAAACTCAGTTGAATCATGCGTTGACCAGAACTCCTGCTCCTCCGCTTCACTCCTGAATTCCGGAATCGCTGTTTTCCCGTTTTTCATAAATATCCTGTTCTTTTCTGTTCATACTGCGTGCTGAAATAACCCTGATCTGATCTTTACGAACCGCAAACACAAAAAAAAGAGGTTCGCCCCGCTCCGTTTTACCCAATGCAAAAAGCCTCTTTTCCATGCCAGAGTGTTTTTTATCATCAGCCACCATCAATGGCTGATTGAAAAAAATCTCTTCACATTCAGACATTGATACCCGATGTTTTTCCCAGTTTTTGGTCGAATTTCCCTTGTCCCACTGCAATCCTGAGATACCTTCAAAAATGGCCATAGAAAATTTGTATATTTTTCAAATATACAGAACAGTAATAAATCAGCAAAGCGCTTGAGTCAAATATCAAGCCAAGTCAACTCTCCAGAATTTCCGCCACGTTCCCGGCAATTGTTGCTTCCAGTTCCCGCGCCTGCAAATTGAGGCGCACCAGCTCCTCACTCAGCGTTTCGAGTTGCGCCTTCAAGTCCTCATCGCTCACGATGTTGCCGCCATATTTGCCCTACAAAAAAAATTTCAGCCATTATGTCAGTGTTGAGTGCTGTTGCTGTGCAATGGTCAAGGCTGAATTCTGCGGCGTTACGGCTTCCCTCTTCCTTGAAGCAGATTTTTTTTGCTCCCGTTTATTGCTCGTTCCAGTCTCACTATCGGCAGCGCTCTCTGGAATCACAAACAGTACAACCCCAAGCGCAGCTTCAAGTTTAGCAATAGTTTCAAGGGTCAGATTTTCATTTCCTCTGAGAATCTTGCTCACCTGCTGTGGACTTACCCCTATTTTTTCAGCAAGCTCTTTCTGCGAGATACTCCTGTTCTGTAAAGTCCCAAGAATACGCAAAGCGATATTGGCAGAGCGATCAAGCCAAGCCTCATTTGCCTCATCCCACAATGCTTTTTCCATCCAGCGCGACGGTTGCCGTGAAACAACCTTGTCAATTTTCTGTTTCAAATCATTCATAGCCACCTGTTCATATTTCCAGATATTCAAAATCAGTTTGCTCTCGTAAATGATGGCTCTCAAGAAATTGCCTTGTTCTTTCAAGCTTCTGCAGCTCCTCCTGCAAATGAGGAGCCTCCATATTCAAGGTGAGTTTTATCGCTCCACCGGTAACAACAAAACAGTTTGCAGCAAACCGTATTGCGTAGATTCTCAACCACCGTTTTTCCCTGTTGCCCCTTGCCTTGCTTTTCTGTAGCGGCCTCAAATGGTATTCATTGTTGTTCAATGGCTGAAAAATGGTTTGCAAGGCAATCTGCTGATCACTGAATCCACTATTGACAAGATCAAGCAAAGTTTTTCGCAGATTTTTGGCTTCATTCCGGGTAGCTTTGACAGCTTGCTCTATTGAGATACCCTTGTAATAACCTCGCTGTAAATCTTTCCTGTGATCCTGAAAAAAACGGTACAGCTCACTCATATCACCAATCCAAAGATCAAAAAGCCGCTCAAACTCGTCACCGCTTTTTTCCGAAAAACGGACAGCATACAAGCCTTCGCCTGTTACTTCATCAGCAATGATACGAACAAGCTTCATAAAAATCAACCTATAAGTTTACTTTATGCCTGCTGCCCGCGCAACCTTGCAATGCGCTCATCCAGCGTTGGGTGGGTGGAGAATAATCTCCTCAGCCCACGACTCTCCTTGCCTGAAATTCCAAAGGCGGCCATCTGCTTGGGCAGGGCGGAAGGAAGCTGCTGCGCCTGTAACTTTTGAAGCGCCGCAATCATCTTCTCTCTTCCTGCCAGCACCGCCGCTCCGGCATCAGCACGGAACTCCCGCTGACGCGAGAACCACATCACCACCACAGAGGCCGCTATGCCAAGCAAAATCTCTGCGACAATCCGGACAAGAAACGATGCAGGGCCCGTACCCCGTCTGGTTTCGAAGACTAATTTATCGACCGCATAGCCGATCACGCGTGAAAGGAAGACAACGAAGGTGTTCAGGACGCCTTGAATCAAAGTCAGCGTCACCATGTCGCCATTGGTGATATGCGACATCTCATGTGCCAGCACCCCTTCGGCCTCGTCATGCGTCATGGCATTGAGCAAACCGGAAGAGACCGCGACCAGCGAACGGTTTTTTGTCATGCCGGTGGCAAATGCGTTGACTTCCGGCGAATTGAAGATGGCAACCTCCGGCATGGTGATGCCGACCCTCTGCGACTGGTTTCTCACGGTATTGATAAGCCACTGTTCCGTTGCTGTGCTGGGAGTTTTAATCACAACAGCGCCCGACATGCGCTTGGCCGACCATTTTGAAAGCGCCAGTGAGAGAAAGGCTCCACCAAAGCCGATGATAAAGGAAAAAATCAGCAGGTTACCAAGATCAAGGCCGGAGGCAGTCAGATAGGGTTGTACGCCAAGGATGCTCATGGTGACCGAAAGCACCAGCATAATGGCAAGGTTGGTCACAAGAAAGTAAAAAATGCGCTTCATAGTTTTCTCCAGCAGGATAGTGGTATTGATTTTGACAAGTTTCGTTAACAGAAATTTTACGAAATTACAATATAATTTGGCCGCAGCAAAAATGAGGAGATGAATGACTCTTTTCTCCCGAATATGTATATTGAAGCTATATATTTCAATGACTTTTAACTTTATAACGCCATGATAGCCAGAATTCAGACACTTTACCTCTTTCTTGCCGCCCTGCTTGCTGGAGCGAGCATGTTTCTCCCCTTCTGGAGCTTCAGTACCAAAACACTGTTTTTTGTTTTCGATTTCGTCCCATACCCCGATGCAGGAATCCTGCAAGTAACGAGCAGTTATGCCGCCGGTATCTTTTCGCCCCTGACCGCCATCGCAGCTCTTGCAGCCATTTTTTTCTATAATAAAAGAGAGCTTCAAAAGAGGCTTATTCTGCTTGCGATGCTCCTCTTTTTGGGAGACATGCTTTCTGGCCTTGCCGCAGCACATTTCCTTAACCAATATTTTTGCTCCTGCTCTCCCTTCACACACAAACCTGAAGCGGGCCTCTTCATTCTTCTGCCTGAGCCTGTGCTTCTCTGGCTGGCGCTGCAAGGGGTAAAAAAAGATGACAAAATTGCCAATGCCTACAAACGACTCTGAACGATGCCGGATTGTCTGGTCAATCGGTGACCCCCACGGCATCGGGCCGGAAATTATCCTGAAAAGCTTTTTGAAGCTTGACGGCTCTGGCCACCCCTTTCTTGTCGCTGGCTCATACCGCGTCATGGAGTATTACCGGGATAGACTTGACTTGCCGGTAAAGCTGGAACTGGTTAAAAGCACAACTACTGAGGTACCTTGCGGCGTCCTCCCGGTGCTGAGCATTGCTGAACCGGAAAGTATTCTGCCCGGTACACTCTCGGCTGAAGCAGGAAGAATCGCCCTGGAGTCGCTCCGTGCAGCGGCTGAACTCTGCCGCAAAGGAGTGTGCGACGCCCTCGTCACCGCTCCGATCAACAAGGAGTCTATTGCATTAGCAGGCTCCAGCGAAAAAGGGCATACGGGCTTTCTCGGTCGGATGTTCGGTATACCCTCCCCAACCATGATGTTCTATGACCCGGTCACGGAACTCAAGGTCGCCCTTGCCACCATTCATGAACCCCTATCGAAAGTTCCAGGGATAATCAGAACGATGGATCTTGACGCCTTTCTTTCGGCTTTGGCCCTCTCACTGAAAAGCGATTTCGCCATCGACGCGCCACGCATTGCCCTGCTCGGCCTCAATCCCCACGCCTCCGACGGAGGAGTGATGGGATGCGAAGAGCAGGAGATTCTCCGCCCCTGCATCGAAAGGCTCTCAGGACGGCTCCAGATAGAAGGCCCGTTCCCGTCTGACGGCTTTTTCGGCTCAAAGATGTACCAAAATTACGATATTGTTGTGGCGATGTATCACGACCAGGGGCTGCTCCCCTTCAAGGTGCTTGCCTTCGATACCGGAGTAAACGTCACCCTCGGCTTGCCCATTGTGCGCACCTCGCCCGATCACGGCACCGGTTTTGCCATTGCCGGAAAAGGAGTCGCCTCCGAAAGAAGCTGCTATGAGGCAACCCTGCTTGCCATCACCATCGCCCGGAACAGAAAAAAAATAGAACCAGAGCTATGATCTCTTTCAGCAACGTTGACCTTGAACTCGATAAAAAAACGATTTTTCAAAACCTCAACCTGACTATTGAATCGGGAGAGCTTGTCTACATTGTCGGCAAAAGCGGCAGCGGCAAAACAACGCTGCTCAAGTCGCTCTACATGGATGTGCGCCCGAAAAAGGGTGAGATACGAATTGCCGGATACAGCTCACGCACTATCAAAAAGCGGCAAATCCCCCACCTGCGCCGCAAACTCGGGATTGTCTTCCAGGATTTCCGCCTCCTCGAAGACCGCAATGTGTACGACAATCTCGCCTTTGTATTGAAGGTTACCGGCACAAAAGATGCACTCATTCCGGCAAAGGTGATGCACGCCCTCGAAAGCGTCGGCCTTGAACATGCCGAAAAACTGATGCCCCTCTGCTTGTCAGGAGGAGAACAGCAGAGAATCTCCATCGCCCGTGCGCTGGTGCGCGAGCCCCTCGT
>CAILXB010000258.1 GCA_903838025.1 uncultured Chlorobiaceae bacterium | reverse complement strand
TCCAATCTGTTACTTAACAGGAATAGTTTCTGTGACATTTCCTGAAAATATCCAATTTCAACGCCATTAGAAAAAGGAGAACTCATTATGGCTCTTTTCGGCACAAAAGACACCACTACCGCACACTCAGATTATGAGATCGTACTTGAGGGCGGTTCAAGCTCGTGGGGCAAGGTAAAATGCAGGGCAAAGGTTAACGTTCCCCCGGCGCTTCCCCTTTTACCGGCTGACTGTAACATCAAGATCAACGTAAAGCCTCTCGACCCGGCCAAAGGGTTTGTCAGGTTTTCGGCAGTTATCGAGTCGATTGTAGACAGCACAAAAAGCAAGCTGGTTGTAGAGGCTGACATTGCCAACGAGACCAAAGAGAGAAGAATCTGCGTCGGTGAAGGCTCAGTTACCGTAGGCGACTTTTCTCATTCGTTCTCCTTTGAAGGCTCCGTTGTCAATCTCTTCTACTACCGTTCAGACGCAGTAAAAAGAAATGTTCCGAACCCGATCTACATGCAGGGACGTCAGTTCCATGACATTATCATGAAGGTTCCGCTCGACAATCCTGATGTTATCGACACATGGGAAGGTACCCTGCAGGCATTGCAGTCGAACGGCGCATTCAATGACTGGATTCGCGAGTTCTGGTTTATTGGCCCGGCCTTTACGGCACTGAATGAAGGCGGACAGAGAATTTCAAAAATTGAGGTCAACAGCATCGGTACCGAAAGTGGAGACAAAGGGCCGGTTGGTGTGACAAGATGGCGCTTCTCACATGGCGGTTCAGGTATCGTTGACTCAATTGCACGCTGGGCCGAGCTCTTTCCGGCAGACAAACTCAACAGACCGGCATCGGTAGAAGCTGGTTTCCGTTCCGACTCACAGGGTATTGAAGTGAAGGTTGATGGCGACTTCCCAGGCGTATCGGTTGATGCTGGCGGCGGTCTTCGCAGAATTTTGAACCATCCTCTTATTCCGCTGGTACACCACGGTATGGTAGGAAAACTGAACGACTTTACCGTTGATGCCCAGTTGAAAATTGTGCTTCCAAAGGGATACAAGGTACGCTATGCGGCACCTCAGTTCCGTTCACAAAACCTTGAAGAGTATCGCTGGAGCGGTGGCGCTTATGGCCGCTGGGTCGAGCATGTCTGCAAGGGTGGTACCGGACAGTTTGAAGTGCTGTACGCTCAGTAAGCAACCATAATGATGAGAGCAGAAAAGCCGGTGAAGAGCCGGTTTTTCTTTTTTCAGCCCATTAACTGCAAGATATCTTCTATCTCCTCTTTAATCTCTTTCAGAAGCACCATCCGCCGTTCGTCAACCACTCCGTGACGGTTCTTTTCGTGGCCAATCTGTTTCTGCAGTTTAAGAATTTCAGTGGTTTTCTGATCCGCTCCATTACTTTTAATCACTCCCCTGACAATTTCACTCGCTTTCCCCAGCTTGTACCCTTTTTCATAGACAAGCTCCTTGATATTGAGCACAAGGGCAATATCGCGATTGGTATAGCGTCGGTTCCCTTTGGTATCTCTTGCCGGAGTCAGCTCCGTAAAGAAGCCTTCCCAGTACCGGAGCAGGTAGGCTGGAACACCGACGATTTTGGTAACCTCGCCAATTGAGTAGTAGTTTTTTGCTGCATCAAATGCCATAAGAGAACTGAAATAAGGGTGAAGTTTTGTTTTCCCTGTTCTTATTATACATTACTACCGTCACTTCAATAATTTATGACGGATGAAAAATCTTCTCAGCCTTAAACCTTATCTTTTAAGGTATAAAAAAAATCTCTGGTCAGGCTTTCTCTTCATTATTCTGACCAACCTTTTTGCCGTCATCGCGCCAAACTACATTGGACGCGCCATCGACACCATGAACCGGCATTTCGAACTCTCCGATATCCTCCTCGACACCGGCCTCTACTTTCTCTTCGCCCTTTTGAGCGGCTATTTTCTCTTTCTTGTGCGCCAGAATATCATTGTCGCTTCACGACACATTGAATATGACCTGAAAAATGACTATTACCAACATCTACAGAAACTTCCCCGCCGTTTTTACAATACCACCACTACCGGCGATCTTATTTCAAGAGGCACCAATGATCTCAATGCCATAAGAGAGTTCCTCGGCCCTGGCATCATGTACTCCCTCAACACCTTTTTCCGGCTCTTTTTTGCGCTGATTGCCATGGTAGCCATCTCCCCGAAACTGACACTTTTTGCCCTGCTGCCCGCCCCTTTTTTAAGTTACTCGGTCTATAAAATTGGCAGCTCCATGCAAAAACGCTCCAAAAGCATTCAGGAGAGTTACGGCGGAATAACCAATTTGGTACAGGAAAATCTTTCCGGCATCCGGGTGGTGAAGAGCTATACCCGCGAATCCTTCGAAATCAACCGCTTCGAACTTCTCAACAAAGAGTACTACCGCAAAAACCTCTCTTTGGGCAAGCTCCAGGCACTTTTTTTTGCTTTTCTGACCTCCATGACCGCGTTCTCACTCCTCCCGGTTGTCTGGATTGGCGGAATAAACGTCATCAATGGAAGTATGAGCGTCGGGGGCATTGCAGAATTTATCGTCTATGTCTCCATGCTGAGCTGGCCGATCATCTCCATTGGCTGGGTCACAAGCATTGTTCAAAGAGCCGCCTCCGCCCAGGTTCGCCTGAATGAAATTTTCAATGCAAGGCCCGATAGTGAGGAAAGCGAGGGTGAAATTCCAAAAGAAAGCTTCAGCGGAGATCTCTCTTTCCGCAATGTGCGCTTTCACTACCCCGGGCAGGAAAAACATCCCGTGCTGAACAACATTACGCTCGACATTGCCGCAGGCTCAAAAGTAGCCATCGTCGGTGCAACAGGATCGGGCAAAACAACTCTGGTCAACCTGATACCGAGACTCTACGAGGTAATTGACGGAGCGATACTGCTTGATGGTCGCGACATCCGAAGCTTTCCGCTCAAAACCCTGCGCGAATTCATCGGCTTCGTCCCCCAGGTCAACTTTCTCTTTTCCGACACCATCGCCCGCAACATCAACTGGGGCAGCCGTGACGAAGAGGCCGACGCAGTGATTGAAGCAAGCCGCATTGCCATGCTCCATGATGATGTCGAAGATTTTCCCGACAGCTTTGAAACCATGCTTGGCGAAAAAGGAATCAACCTCTCCGGCGGTCAAAAGCAGAGAGCCTGCATTGCCCGGGCCATTGCCTGGAAACCCCGTCTTCTCGTGCTTGACGATGCCCTTTCAGCCGTTGACACCGACACCGAAGCACGCATCTTTGAGGCGCTCCTGCAAAAACTCCCCGACACCACTATCCTGCTCATCAGCCACAGGATTTCAACGGTAAAAAACTGTGACCGCATTGTGGTACTCAAAGAGGGCTCCATTGTTGAAAGCGGTACCCACAAAGAGCTGCTCGCCCAGCAACACCTCTACGCCGAACTCTACAACCAGCAGTTGCTCGAAGAGGAGATTCTTTCAATTTCATAGGCGAGAATACCCCTGGACAAAGCAAGTAATAATGTCTCAAACCCGGTTATGACAAGGGAAACTATTGTCAACGCTATAGACAAAATCCAGGCTGTGGTGTACCCCTACACAATCTGGCGGCTCGCAATCTCTTTAAAAAATCCCTCCTGGGCCATAAGCTCCTCGTAGGTTCCCGTCTGCACCATGCGTCCTTTGTCGAGACAGTAAATACGATCGGCGTTACGGATAGTGCTGAGACGGTGAGCAATCACAATACGCGTAGCCTTGAGTTGCTCAAGACTGCTGCTCACGACCTCCTGTGTGCGGTTGTCGAGGGCGCTGGTAGCCTCGTCAAAAAAGATGATACCTGGTTTGCGTACCAGAGATGCGGCAACAATCAACCGCTGTTTTTGGCCGCCGGAGAGAGTTCCGCCCCCTTCACTGATGACCGTATACATTCCCATCGGCATTTGGCGGATATCTTCATCAAACCCGGCCATTTTCGCCGCCTCCCATGCATCATCCACGGTAAGGGTAGACGAACCTATGATATTCTGCAAAATAAAGCCCGGCTGCAATTGAGCATTCTGCATCACCACACCAATCTGGCGGCGCACAGCCTGCACATTGAGTGATTCCAGATCTTCACCGTCATAGTAAACCGTACCGGAATCAGGCTTTTCAAACCCGAGAAAAAGCCGGAGCAAAGTTGATTTGCCCGACCCGGACCCTCCTACAATGGCAATAAACTCACCGGGAGAGGCCGATAGAGTAACATCATATAAAATTTGCGGACTATCACTGCTGTAACTAAAATTCAGGTTGCACACCGAGATGCTGCCCGAAAGCTTACCGGGGTATTTTTTGGTTTCATCCGATTCAGGCATCATTTCAAGCACTGGCTTCAGCCTTTCATAGAGCGGGACCACATTGAGGCTGGCAATAACGGTCATCACCATCTGCAGCAGCGTCGTCTGAAAACCGGTATAGGCGGAGGTAAAAGCTATAAAGGATCCCGCACTGAGACGGTCACTTTGCATAAAATTGCCTGCAGAAAAAATGATAAGCGCCATAGCCAATACGGGAAATGAAGTCGTGACCACAGAAAGCGTATTTTGCAGTTTTCCCGCTTCAAACAGGAGTCCCCTTTCCTGAATAAAAAGATTTGCCCATTTTGAAAAAGCCGTCTTTTCGGTACCGGTTACCCGAATCTTGGTAATACCGCTGAGCAGGTTGCCGAGAAGACCCGATATCCTGCCCTGTACCATCAGCGCATCACGATTAAGGGTTAGCTGGCGGAGTGAAATAACGAGCGTCCCGACAACCATCACAACCGTCAGAAAAAGCGCCACAAGGGCAAGCTTCCAACTATAAAAAAAGAGCAGCCCGAGTGAAAAAAGGCTGAAAACCATGCCGAGAATAACGCTGACGGCCGAACTGCTGAGTATCTCGCGAATCTGTGTCGCGCCCATCACCCGTACGGCAAGATCACCCGAGGAGTAGTTTCGGAAAAAATGGCTGGGAAGATTCAAAAGCCGGTCAATCAACCCTGGCTGAATAAGCATGTCGATACGGGTTTGCATCCTCATGGCCGCAATTTGACGCGCAAGATCAAAGCCAGACAAAGAGATAACACTGGCCACAAGAATCAGTGTCAGTTGCAAAAGTTGCCCCCGGTCAGACTGCGGAATCACCGTACCAAAAAGCATACCGGTCAAAACCGGAGTGAGGAGACCGAGCAGAGCGCCTGCTGTGCCAAGCAAAAGCATCCGTATCACATCACCGCGACAGCCAAACATGCCAAACTGCAGAAGCGTTTTCCCCTGCACCGGCTTTGCAGGGAGGGGGCGGTAAAACATCCACGCCTGTTCAGCAATCCCTTCAGCAACAAGAGCGGTGAGTCCAAAACTTTCGGAGGAAAAGGGATCGAAAAGCCGATAGCCAGAAGCAGCATCAGGAAGCAAAGCCAACGGTTTTTTTCCATCCAAACTGTAACAGAGCAACGGACCGTTATCCTGAGTCCACCAGTGCTCAGCATTCCTAAGGGTGACCATTCGTGCCCGAATACCAGAAAAACGACAAAGAAACTGCATAGGATCTTCATGAGAGCCTTGCGTGCCATAAGGCTTTCGAAAAATAATGCCAACCGCTTTGCCCACCAGAGCGCATGCGGCAAACAAGGGATCAGGATCCTGAATAATGCTCTCTTTGCCACCTCCCTTACCCTGCATCATGAAGGCTATGCGCCCAAGCGCCGAAAGATATTCCTTCCGCTGCATGTGAGCCTTCCGTGCAACCTTTGCAGCGAATGACCTGTCAACATCCGCCTTGTATGCTCCGTTATCCATAAAAAAATATGGGTTTGGACTATCCTGTTTTGATGAGAGCTGCGTAAAGCCCCTCTTCGGCCATCAATGATGCATGCGTTCCCCGCTCCTTGACCTTGCCATATTCAAGGACGATGATTTCATCGCAATCCCTGATAGTACTCAATCGATGAGCTACGATGAGGCTGGTACACTTTCTTCGTCTAATATTGGTGTCGATCTCCTTTTCGGTCGAAGGATCAAGAGCGCTTGTTGCCTCGTCAAGCACGAGAATTGAGGGCATGATTGCGAGAGCACAGGCAATTTCAATTCTCTGGCGCTGCCCGCCACTGAAATTTCTGCCTCCCTCCTCCAATACTCCCTGATATCCTCCGGTACGAGCGACTATGACATCATGAATCGCTGCATCCGACGCAGCCACAACAATCTGCTCCTGAGTAATGGTGCTGTCCCACAATGCAATATTTTCGGCAATGGTACCTTCAAAAAGCGTGATATCCTGATCAACCATACCAAGAGAGTTGACAAGTACCCTTCTGGGAATCTCGTTTCTCAATTTACCGTCAAACAGTACCTCACCACTCCACGGCTCATAAAGACCCGCAACAATTTTGGCAAGAGTTGATTTGCCCGAACCCGAACCGCCAACAAGTGCCACCCGTGAACCGGGAGTAAGTTTGAGCGAAAAATCCGTGATAAGAGGCGGCTCAAGAACGTTATAACCAAAGGTGACATTTTTCAGCTCCACCAGACCCGAAAGTTTTTCCTTGACTTTTTGCTGACCGCTCCCGGTTATGCTGACATCGTCATCATCCACAAGGGTGGCCGAATTATTCGTGACATCATCAAGCCGCTGCATATCTCCCTCGGCTTCCTGCAGTTTCTGTCCAAGCGTGACCATCTGGTTGACCGGTGCCAGAAAGGAAAACAGAAGACTCTGAAAGGCAATCAGCATCCCCATGGTCAACTCCCCTTCCATCACGCGCAAACCGCCAACGGTGAGAATGGCAATATTACCAACGGTCTGCAGAAACGGCGGAATGGCAAGTAGAAAAACTGTTGACACCTCAAGCGTCTGCCGTCCGGCAACCATGTTGGCGTACAACCCTGACCAGCGTGAAAAAAAGTCCTGCTCTGAACCTGTAGCCTTGATACTCTCTATAGTTTTAATACCATAATAAGTAGTGCCGAGCAGTTTGCCGTTATCCTGCTGGAACTTCTGGTTCAGCACAATACGACGCCGAGAAACATAAGAGAGAGCAATACCGTTGAGGGATGCAATCAAAATAGCAACAAAGGTCAGCGCCACATCATAACGGAACATCATGAGCGCATAAAAACAAATCAAGAGAATATTGAGAGCGTTAGCCGAAAGATCACCGGCCACAAGGGTTGCAACCTTGTCGTTCAACTGGACACGATTGGAAATTTCGCCAGCTTGACGCATGGTGAAAAACCTGATCGGCAAGGCAAAAACGTGGTTGAAAAATTTGGTCGATGAGGTAAGAGCAAGCTTTGTTTCAGTCTTGAGCAGGTAGTGCTGCTGCAGCCAGGCAAGGGCTCCCTGCAAAAGCGCAGTCAAGAGCATACCAACAAGCAACGGTTGCAGCCAGCCGTTCATCCCCTTCACCAAAATGTAGTCAATAAAAATGCGCAGAAAAGAGGGCACCACAAGGCCCGGTAGCACCAGCAAAAGAGTGACAAGCACAATATAGAGCAGCGCACTTTCAAGACCGGGCAGCCTCTTTTTCAGTGCATCAACAAGACTAAAGGGTTTACCCCCTTTTTTAAAATCCGCTGTGGGGGCAAACGTTAACGCCACACCTGAAAAAGAGTCACTGAACTCCTGCTGCGTCACCTTGCGGGGACCGGAACCGGGGTCGTTGATATAATAAATTCCGTCCTTATACCCTTCCAGTACCACAAAGTGATAAAGGTTCCAGAAAAGAATCATCGGAAGGCGCTTTTCAAAAATCCCTTCTGGCTCTATGCGGAACCCTTTTGCTTCAAAGCCATAGATACGTGCAGCTTTAATCAGACTGCTCGCCTTGCTGCCATCGCGCGAAACACCACAAGCCACCCGGAGCTTTTCGAGCGGTTCGTAACGACCATAATAAGCAAGAATCATGGCAAGCGATGCCGCTCCGCACTCCACCGCCTCCATCTGCAAAACGGTCGGGGTTTTTACGCGGAGATCTTTCCACGGCAATTTTCCACATTGCTCTTTCATGGTCTCTTCCCCGTCTGCTCTGGTTGAGGAACCGTAACAAGATTGCACTCTTCAACGCTGAATTGGCCATCGCTTCTTACCTCCATGAGCGCGGCAAGTTGAAACCTGAGGGTGAGCAACGACGATGCATAGGCTTTTTTTGAAGCAAGAAGCTGCTTTTCAGCATTGGCAAGATCGGTGGTAACGCTCTGCACCTTGAAAAGGTCAGAGACATGCCCATCCGGTATTTTTTAAGCTCTGCCGCAGTAAGGAGGCGATAGGTACGAGCGCTCTGCTCACTGAGACGCCATATCGCCGCACTGTTTTTGACCAATGCGGCTGCAACTCCGACCCCGCCATCAATGTTCCGTTCAAGTGCCTGGCGGTTGAGTAGTGCAGTTTCATATCGGGCCTGGCTTCGCACAAAGTCCGCCTCGTCACTGTGATTGCCGGTATCAAAGAGGTAATGGAGTGTTGCCGAAACATTGAGTCCGGGGATTGAGGTTGTCAACGAGGAGAAGTAATCACGCACGGAGGCTCCCATGCACCCCATTGTATCCAGCCCACAAATCAAGATTGACCCTGGGCTTCATCCGGTTGCGGCTGGCGGCCAAAAGATCATTGGCCGCATCGACCTGCAAACGAAACGCCTGTAAATCAGCCCTCGATGCAGCGGCTTTCGCTTTCAAGCCTGTAAGGTCAACAAGGCAGGAGAGATCCCCACCGGGAACTGGAAAAAGATCAAGAGGTTCTTCGGGGGTTTCACGCCCTGTGACCGTAGTGCCCATGGCAAGAAAAAGATCGATCCATGCCTGACGCAATGACTGGGCAGCACCGATCTCAGCCGCTTCAGCCTGCTGAAGATAAGCCTCTGCATGGTCAGCCCGAACCATGGCTACCTCGCCAGCACCAGCAAGAGCTTTGGTTGCCCTGAAACTCTCCAATGCACTCACGACAAGCTGATGGTCAAGTATCAATGTGCGATATGCATATACATAATTCCAGTACGCTTCTGCCGCCGAAGAGATCGTGATGCTCGCTGCATGTTGTAACGTAAAGCTCTCTGCTTGATACCTCTTCCTCGATGCCATCAACGCCATCCTGCTTGAGTTCTCCCCTAATCCCTCCAGAAGAGGAAGGGTAAAGGTAACACCAGCCGACGCCTTACTGCTCGAAAAAGAGCCGTCAGGCGTAGAACCCAACACCGACACCTGCGGCTGCAACATCAAACCAACAGGGAGAAGAGTCGTTGAAGAGAGAGTGGAGGTAACGGTTTTTAGCCCGGTACCAACAGTTGGGGAAAGCACATCATTGCGATAAGCGAGTGAGAGCGAATACCGGGAGTCAAAAGCCGCATCCGCCCCCATCACCTCACTCTCTGAACCCCGCAGAACCTCTCTCTGCAACAAAACAGCAGGAGAGTGGTCAAGCGCGATTCTCACCACCTCAAGAAGCGAAACAGAAGCCGATGCACAGGGTGGTAACAACAGGAGAGCAGCAAGCCCAAAAGCAATCGCAAAGAGCTTTCTGCCAGGCAACTCAAAGCCTGATACCGGGCGAGTACAACGCCGCCAGTTCAGCATGTCAGCGAGTCTGGCCCAGCACATATTTTTTAAATACCGGAATCACAAGATCAATCGGACGATGCTCTTCGACAACAATTCGCGCGGTACAAATTGTGCCTGATGTAATTTTTACCTGCGGACCTTTTCCTGATGTCCAGCAATATCCACTATATGATGACGCATCATGACGAAGCTTGACAATAACCTTATAGACCGGCCCGCCCGCTGTGAATTTTCTTGCAAGAGATTCATTGATATCGTTTTCAATGGATGCGGCGGTTTCAGGATATTCACTTGTAAGCGCTCAACAAAAAGTCATTACGTAATCCGTACCAAAACCATCTAAGATTTTGCGGACATCTTCTTCGAGGTTTTTTTCATTTCGCGTCTTGAATTCCATCAATTCATACTTCACCTTGTGCCAATACTTTTCAATTC
>CAILXB010000257.1 GCA_903838025.1 uncultured Chlorobiaceae bacterium | reverse complement strand
TGCCCTGTCGAGCGTTAAGGATGCCATGATCTTTGCGTTTTACCCGCCGGCCGTCATGGAGCTTGGCAACGCCTCCGGTTTTGACCTTCAGCTTGTCGACCGGACCGGCAAAGGTCATGAGGCTCTCATGGCCGCCCGAAACCAACTGCTTGGAATGGCCGCGCAAAACCCCTCCCTGAGCGGCGTGCGTCCGAATGGCCTTGAAGATGTGCCACAATTCAAGATCGATATTGACCATGAAAAGGCCAGTGCCTTCGGGGTATCGATCGCCGACATCAACTCAACACTGCAAACCGCCTGGGGTTCGAGCTATGTGAACGATTTCGTGCATGAGGGGCGCATCAAGAAAGTCTTCATGCAGGGAGACGCACCGTACCGCATGAACCCCTCGGACGTCTACATCTGGCACGTCCGGAACTCGAATGGCGAGATGGTGCCCTTTTCATCCTTTTCCTCGGGCCGGTGGAGCTTCGGTTCACCCAAGCTCGAACGGTTCAACGGTATATCGTCAGTCAATATTCAGGGAGCCCCCGCACCCGGCGTAAGCTCGGGCGATGCTATGGCCATCATGGCGAAACTGGCAGAAAAGCTCCCTGAAGGTTTCGGCGTCGAATGGACCGGCCTCTCTTACGAAGAGCGTGCTGCCGGCCAGCAAACGCTGCTGCTCTACACGCTCTCCCTGCTTTTCGTCTTTCTTTGCCTGGCAGCCCTTTACGAAAGCTGGAGTGTGCCGATGGCCGTTATGCTGGTAGTCCCGCTCGGTGTCTTGGGTACCGTTCTGGCGACATTCCTCTCAGGTCTTTCGAACGATGTCTACTTCAAGGTCGGTCTGTTGACAACCGTTGGCCTGACGGCAAAAAACGCCATTCTTATCGTGGAGTTTGCCAAAACCCTCTACGAAAGCGGTATGAACCTGCAGGAGGCTGTCCTCTCTGCCGCAAGTCAGCGACTTCGCCCGATCGTTATGACCTCCATGGCATTCATCCTCGGCGTCACACCGCTCGCATTCTCCTCCGGAGCAGGATCGGCAAGCCAGCACGCCATCGGCATCGGCGTGATCGGCGGCATGTTGTCCGGTACGGTGCTGACGATCTTCTTTGTGCCGCTCTTCTTCATCCTCGTGCAATCCCGGTTTGCCCGAAAAACGGTAACTGACACAGCAGTAAACCAAAACGACAAGGAATCGAACCATGAACTCTAAGCTGCTGCTTCCTTTATGGCTGGCTGCAACCACTCTGACAGCCTGTTCGCTTGCGCCAGCATACGTACGCCCAACAGCTCCCGTCACAACACAGTGGCCGGTCGCCTCCATTTCTCCAGAATCCGGGGAACAGCCGCGTACCACAGATATTGGATGGCGGAGCATGTTCAGGTCGCCAAAACTGCAAAGCCTCATCGAAGCATCCCTCGCTAACAACCGCGATCTGAGGGTAGCCACCCTCAACATCGAGGTGGCCCGCAACACTTATCGCATCCAGCGCTCGGATCTCATACCATCAATCAACGCTTCGGGAAGTTTCACCCGCCAGGAGTTGCCGAAAAGCATGAGCGGCACCGGAAAAACGGAAATCACCTCAACATACAGCGCAGGCATAGGCACGACGGCGTATGAACTGGATCTTTTTGGCCGTGTACGCAGCCTCAGTAATCGCGCCATAAACCAGTATCTCGCTACCGAAGAGGGGCGCAAAGCCGCCCAGACAAGCCTGGTCGCTGAAGTTGCCAACGCCTATCTCACCTGGCTTGCCGATGCTGAACTGCTGCGATTGACCGAAAGCACGCTCACGACAAGGCAGGAGGCTTACGATCTCATCAAACGCAGCTTCGATCTCGGAGCAAAGTCCCGACTTGATGTAGCACAGTCTGCAATGCTGGTCGAATCGGCCCGAGCCAACCGTGCGCAATATCAACGTCGGGTGGAACAGGACAGGAATGCATTGACCCTGCTGGTCGGACAAGAGATCGATCCGATGCTCCTCGAACCCCAATCCCTGGCTGATGTCGAGATGCTGGAGAGGCTCCCCGTGGGCATTCCCTCCGTCGTCCTGCTCGATCGTCCGGACATACGGCAGGCGGAATATGCATTGAAGGCTGAAAACGCCAATATCGGAGCAGCACGGGCTTCATTTTTCCCCAGCATAGGACTTACCGGTTCCGCCGGGTTCGCCAGCGCCGGCTTGTCGGATCTGTTCGTGACCGGGTCGAGCGGTGTTTGGAGCTTCGCCCCACAGGTAACGCTCCCGATCTTCCAGGGAGGCCGGTTGCGCTCCAACCTCAAACTGGCTGAAACCAACCGCGATATTGCCGTCGCCCGATACGAAAAAGCTGTCCAGACTGCCTTCCGGGAGGTCGCC
>CAILXB010000256.1 GCA_903838025.1 uncultured Chlorobiaceae bacterium | reverse complement strand
CGGCAACGCGCTCAAAGCCCATGCCGGTATCGACATGTTTCATGGGAAGCGGTTCGAGGGAGCCGTCGCTTTGGCGGTTATATTGAATAAAGACCAGATTCCACAGCTCAATAACCCGGTAATCGCCGACATTGACCAGGCTCCCGCCCGAGCAATCTTCGGTAAGGTCAATATGAATTTCGGAACAGGGGCCGCAGGGGCCGGTCTCACCCATCTCCCAGAAGTTATCCTTGTCACCGAAGCGAACAACGTGCTCCGGGTTAATATCGGTCGCTGTTTTCCATATCTGAAGGCTCTCGTCGTCATCCTGATAGACGGTTGCGTAGAGGCGCTCTTTGGGCAGCTTCCAGACATCGGTCAAGAGTTCCCATGCCCAGGTGATGGCCTCCTGCTTGTAGTAGTCACCGAATGACCAATTGCCAAGCATTTCAAAAAAGGTGTGATGGTAGGTATCGCGGCCCACATCTTCCAAATCGTTATGCTTGCCTGATGCCCGGATGCACTTTTGGGTATCGGCTGCCCTAAGGTATGGCCTTGTTCCCTTGCTTAAAAAAACATCCTTGAACTGGTTCATGCCTGCATTGGTGAAGAGCAGGGTGGGGTCATCGGCAGGAATAACCGGAGCTGAACGAACGATGGTATGACCTTTTTGAGCAAAATAATCCAAAAAAGATTGTCTGATTTCCCTGGCTTTCATAGCGATTGTTGATGTTGTTGCAATACTTTCCGTCGTACCGTTACCTGAACGGCAACCCGTTGCGGGTCTGAATTTACTCTTTTTTAGAGCTTGTTGCCAACTTAAATTTCATCCACTCCATGACAGGAGTGAGGCTTCCTGGAAGGTGATGCAGGCAGATAGAATATTTTCTTTTTAAAAAAACTATATTCATAGTGTTGAGCTTGGGGTGCGGGCACGCGTCTCCTTTTCAAAAATTAAAACAGGAGTACTGTTATGAGTTGGGGAGTCGAACATGGTCAACGGCGAAAGGATATTCTGGAGCTTATGGATATTTCTGAAAAAATAATAAGGGCAAATCCCAATCATGTCAATGAGGTTTCCAAGAGCACAACGGGTTGCTGGATGGAGCAGGTCTATGGCATACAGCGTTGCGATTTCTGTGATTTATCGGCTGATTGCCCGATTCTTGAAGAGGAGGTGTGGCAGGCTTACCTGACAAAAAACAATATTGTCATTGAGAAAAATTCTTAGTTAAAACGACGAAAAGTTTGTTTTAACCCCTTGGAACTTTTATATTTGTTTCTTGCAGAAGACTGTGGCGTTCTTTTTTTGTCTTCTCTTTACCCACCAATAGTACATTTCACCAGACCAACAACTCAATGACCTCCGTGCTGCGAAGATCATTGACACGGGGATTTTCTTGCTGTTTACTAACCTTGAAAAGTAATTAACAGGGACAATGACTGATACAAAAAAAACAACCAGACAGGTTAATGTGACATCAAAAACCAGCGTCTCTGTGCTTTTTGCAGGAGATTCCGGTGACGGGATGCAGTTGACCGGCACTCAATTCGCCAATACTGTGGCCGTTCATGGTACTGAGCTGAATACCTTCCCGAATTTTCCCTCTGAAATCAGGGCTCCTGCGGGCACTATTGCAGGCGTCTCAGGCTTTCAGCTTCAGTTCAGCAGCAAGCCGGTCTATACGCCAGGTGCCCGATTTGATGTGATGGTGGCCATGAACTCAGCGGCACTGAAAGCAAATCTGAAAAACCTTCACCGTGGCGGTATCATTATTGCCGGCACGGAAGGGTTCGATGAAAAAAATCTGAAGCTTGCGGGCTATCCTGAAGGAGCTAATCCGCTTCATGACGGCTCCCTCGACAACTATATCGTTTTTCCGGTACCAATTCTACAGCTTACCCGTGAAGCTCTGAAAGAGAGCGGGTTGAGCAGCAAGGAGGTTGACCGTTGTAAAAACATGTTTGTACTGGGCTTGCTCTACTGGCTCTACACCCTTCCTCTTGAGGGAACGATGGAGACGCTCTATGCCAAGTTCCAGAAAAATGTCTGGATGGCCGAAGCCAATATCAGGGCGATGAAGGCAGGTTATTTCTTTGGTGATGAAACTGAACTCTTTGCCAACCTCGGGCGCTTCGATATTTCTCCGCACAAACAGCATGGCATCTATCGCCGCGTTACCGGCAATGAAGCATGTGCGATTGCATTGACTGCCGCTTCCAAAAAAGCTGGCCTTGAACTTTTCCTCGGCTCATACCCGATCACGCCAGCAACAGAGATCCTGCAAACCCTTGCCAAAAAGAAAAAGTATGGCGTCAAAACGTTTCAGGCTGAAGATGAAATTGCCGGCATTGTCAGCAGCATCGGTGCGGCTTATGGCGGTGCACTTGCCGCTACGAACACTTCCGGCCCGGGACTTGCCCTGAAAACCGAAGCGCTCGGTTTGGCCGTTATCCTTGAAATTCCTTTGGTTATCATCAATGTGCAGCGAGGCGGTCCATCCACCGGCCTTCCAACAAAACCTGAACAGTCTGATCTCTTTATGGCCATGTACGGTCGCCATGGAGAAGCTCCACTGCCGGTTATCGCTGCCTGTTCCCCCGTTGACTGCTTCTATGCCACGTATGAAGCTGCGAGAATTGCCATTGAGCACATGACACCGGTCATTTGCCTCTCTGACGGCTATCTTGCACTGAGTTCAGAACCGTGGGAAGTCGAAAGTCCGGAAAATCTGGCCGAGATCAAGCCCCGTTTTCAGCCTGCAAGAGAGGCCTCAGCTCCCCCCTATCTGCCCTACAAACGCGATGAGCGTCAGGTTCGCTCATGGGCTATCCCCGGAACCAAAGGGCTGGAACATCGTATCGGCGGGCTTGAAAAACAGAATGAAACCGGCAATGTCTCCCATGACCCTGAAAATCATGAGTTGATGACAAAGCTTCGTGCCGAAAAAATCGATTTGATTGCTGAAAGTATACCGCTTCAGAGCATCGACAATGGACAACTCAAGGGTGACTTGCTTGTTCTTGGATGGGGCTCAACATACGGAGCAATCAAAACTGCGGTTGAGCAGGCCATCGAACAGGGACTCAGTGTCGCTCATGCCCATTTGCGTTATATCCATCCGTTCCCGAAAAACCTTAAAGAAATTCTCGGCAACTACAAACAGGTGATGATCCCCGAATTAAATAACGGGCAGCTCGTCCACATTATCCGTGATACCTTCCTGATCGCTCCTGTAAGTCTTACCAAGGTGCAGGGAGTACCGTTTAATGAGATGGAAATACTGACTAAAATCACCGATCTTTTAAAGGAGCTTAAATCATGACCGATAACGATACAACAATCAAAGTTTTGCCGGTTCTTACTGCAAAGGATTTTGCTTCCGATCAGGAGGCGAAATGGTGTCCCGGATGCGGCGACCACTCTGTGTTGCAGCAACTGAAACAACTTTTGCCGGAGCTGGGCATCGCACCGGAAAATATTGTCGTTGTCTCCGGTATAGGATGTTCGTCACGTCTCCCCTACTACCTGGCAACTTATGGTGTTCACGGTATTCATGGCCGGGCGCTGCCAATGGCAACCGGATTGAAAATTGCACGTCCGGATCTGAGCGTCTGGGTTGGAACGGGTGATGGTGATGCACTCTCGATTGGTGGCAACCATTTCATTCATACCCTGAGAAGAAATCCTGACCTCAACATCCTGCTTTTCAACAATGAAATTTACGGACTGACGAAGGGGCAGTATTCACCAACGTCGAAAATCGGCTTGAGAACGGTGACCTCGCCATCCGGCGTCATCGATCATCCCTTCAATACGGCAGCCCTGACGATTGGTTCCGGCGGAACATTTTTTGCAAGAGCTTTTGATCGTGATGGCAAATTCCTGCGCTCAATCATGATGCGTGCGGCCCTGCACAGGGGAACCTCGCTGGTGGAGATTTACCAGAATTGTCCCATTTTCAACAATGCGGCGTTCGAAGCCTATGCCACTCCCGACAAGAAGGCCGACAACACCATCTATGTTGAACATGAGAAGCCCCTTGTTTTCGGAAAGGGAAAAAACCGAGGGATTATGCTTGACGGATTCACGCCAATTGTTGTAGATCTCGACAAAGAGGAGTTCTCGACCAGTGACCTTTGGATTCACAATGAAAGAGATATCAACAAAGCATCCATTCTTGCCCGCTTTGCTGATGACGACTCTCTTCCAAGACCTTTTGGTGTCTTTTATGCCGAGGAACGGGTCACTTATGAAGATGCTCTTGCCGCACAGATCAAAGAGGCCCAGAAAAACGGATGCTGGACGCTTGAGGAACTGCTCAAGGGAGAAAATTCCTACGAAATCAAGTAGGCCAAGGATACCATGTTTGCAGCAAAAAGCCGGTGCTCATACCGGCTTTTTGTTGTTTTCTATACCTCTTCTTTCCAGACGCCCATGGCTGAAAACTTTTCAATCCGGTCATGAACAAGAGTGGCTGGATCCTTCGGCAGCAGCGCTTGCAGCTCTTCAATCAAAATGCCCTTCAATGTAGCAGCCATTACTTCAGGTGCAGTGTGTGCTCCGCCAACTGGTTCAGGAATAATCCTGTCAATAATCCCCTGAGCAAGAAGATCAACTGCGGTGAGTTGCAATGCTTCAGCCGCCTGCTCTTTAAAGTTCCAGCTTCTCCAGAGAATGGAGGAACAACTTTCGGGTGAGATGACGGAGTACCAGCTATTTTCGGCCATGAGAATACGGTCACCAACGCCAATACCAATGGCTCCCCCGCTTGCACCTTCGCCGATAATGACACAAATCACCGGAACGGTAAGCTTTGCCATTTCAAAAAGATTGCGGGCAATTGCCTCGGCAGTCCCCCGCTCCTCAGCCTCTATTCCTGGAAACGCGCCCGGTGTATCAATCAAGGTAATGACCGGCTTGCGGAATTTTTCAGCAAGTTTCATCAAGCGGAGCGCCTTGCGATATCCTTCGGGCTGGGCCATGCCAAAATTGCGGTAAAGATTGGACTTGGTATCACGCCCTTTTTGATGACCAATAACCATGACCGACTGGGAAAACCCCGTCGAACTCTCTTCAATACGGGCAAATCCGCCCACAATGGCTTTGTCATCGCTGAAATGACGGTCCCCCGCGAGTTCAAGAAACCCTTTCGTCATCAAGTAAATGTAATCGAGCGTATAGGGTCTTGCCGGATGACGGGCAAGCTGCACCTTTTGCCAGCGGGTAAGATTTTTATAAATCGAACGACGCAAGGCGTCAACTTTCAGCTCAAGTGTCTCTATGTCATGATTGAGCATCTCAGTTTCAGTCTGAGACGTCTCTCTTGTGCTGATCCTGAGGCACTCACGCATTTCGCCGAGTTTGGCTTCAAGCTCAAACAGTGGCTTTTCAAAATCAAGGACAACTTTCGTAGCCATAGTGCTGCAACATTAGTGATAAAAAAAGCCCATCAGGCAAAAAAAAGCTCACGACAGGCTTTAAAAGAGGGCAAAAATCCGTTAGAGGGAATCACACTCCAATCCCATCTCTCAACGCTTTTCCTGGTTTAAACTTGACAACATTTTTAGCAGCAATGGTAATAGCTTCACCCGTTTGAGGATTCCTGCCTGACCTTTCAGCTCTCTTTCCAACGGCAAATGTTCCAAAACCAACAAGAGTGACATCCTCACCATCCTTCAACGACGCTGTTACAACACTAATAAAGGCATTGAGAGCTCGCTCGGCATCTACTTTGGTCAGTTTTGCCTGGTCGGCAATTTTCTCGACTAACTCAGCTTTTGACATATTGAGATATTTGTTGTTATTATTGAAGTAATGCAGATTCCTCCGACCACAGGTACATTTGCCGGAATTTAAACAGTCGGTAACAAAGATGCAATGGCTTTTTCCACATTATCCCTGTTTGGTTTCGCGGCACTTTGTATTCATCCTGTACAGTGTTATATTTAATTTTATCAAACAGGGGCAGACCCTGTGATTTGTACAAGACCATTTTTTATCCGGCTTATGATTTCAATCAGTAACGTGTCGAAAGGTTCGATTATCCGCTTCAAGGGAGAGCCTCACAGTATCGAAAGCCTCATGCACCGCACGCCGGGGAACTTGCGGGCCTTTTACCAGGCAAACATGAGAAACCTGAAATCCGGCAGGAATGTAGAGTACCGCTTCAGCGCCACAGAATCTGTTGATGTGATCATCACCGAGCGGAAACAGTATCAGTATCTTTATCGCGATGGCAGCGACTTCGTGATGATGGATAATGAAACATTTGACCAGATTAATGTGCCTGAAGTTGCAATCGGCTCTTCAGCACGCTTTGTCAAGGATGGTATCGTCGTGACGATCGTCTTCTCTGACGATGGGTCTATTCTTAGTGTTGAACTTCCCACATTTGTTGAAGTTGAGGTGATTGAGACCAGCCCGGCATCCAAGGATGACAGGGCTACCAGCGGGACGAAACCGGCAGTAATTGAAACTGGTACGGAGGTGAGCGTTCCGATGTTTATTCAGATCGGAAGTATTATTCGTGTTGATACACGAACGGGTGAGTACATTGAACGGGTGAAAAAATAACTAAATCAGAATAGTTTTTCAAGACGAACGCTCATAAACCAAGTAAACATTATCATGGACTTTAACGAAATCAAGCAGCTCATTGACATCGTCAATAGCTCAGATCTTCAGGAAACCATCATTGAGGAGGGCGAATTCAAGATTACTTTGAAGCGTTCTTCTGCAGCTCAGCTCACTCTTGCTCCCGTAACAGCAGCGCCCGCCCTGCAAGCAGTTACCCAGGCATCCCAGGCTGCACCCTCACCGGCAAAGGCTGAACCGGCCTCCGATCTTGTCGAGTCTCGCTCGCCAATCGTAGGAACGTTCTATCAGTCGTCTTCACCGGATTCTCCACCCTTTGTTGCCATCAACGACACCATTAAAAAAGGAGATGTTCTCTGTATTATCGAAGCCATGAAACTGATGAATGAAATTGAGGCAGAGGTTTCTGGAACAATTGTTGAGATTCTTGTTGAAAACGGACAGGCGGTCGAGTATGATCAGCCCCTGTTCCGGATAAAACCATAAACATTCATCAGAGAAAAACCTTGTTCAAGAAAATACTTGTTGCAAATCGCGGTGAAATTGCCTTGCGTATTATGCAGACCTGCCGCGAAATGGGAATCAGTACGGTTGCTGTATACTCTACAGTTGATGCTGAATCAATCCATGTCAAATACGCCGATGAAGCTGTCTGTATTGGACCTGCTTTGTCAAGAGAAAGTTATCTGAACATTCCCCGCATCATCGCAGCAGCGGAGGTAACCAATGCTGATGCCATTCATCCTGGATACGGATTTTTGGCTGAAAATGCTGATTTTGCTGAGGTGTGCGAGTCGGTCAACATCAAGTTTATCGGCCCGACCGCAAAAATGATCAACCAGATGGGTGACAAAAACACCGCCAAGGCGACCATGATTGCTGCCGGTGTTCCCGTCGTTCCTGGAAGTCCCGGACTGGTGACTGACCTGAAGCAGGCTATTGCAACTGCAAATAAAACAGGTTACCCGGTTATCATCAAGCCAACTGCAGGTGGTGGAGGCAAAGGAATGCGGGTCGTCACAGAGGAGAGTCAACTCGACAAAGCTCTGAACACGGCACGCAGCGAGGCTGAGCAGGCTTTTGGCAACAGCGGTGTCTACATCGAAAAGTATCTTGAAAACCCTCGCCATGTCGAAATCCAGATTCTCTCCGACCAGCACGGTAACACGATTCATTTGGGAGAGCGGGACTGTACCGTCCAGAGACGCCACCAGAAGCTGATTGAAGAGACACCTTCACCGGTTGTTGATGATGCTCTGAGGAAAAAAATGGGCGATGCTGCTGTAGCCGCCGCTAGCGCAATCAACTATGAAGGAGCTGGCACCATCGAGTTCCTGCTTGACCGACATCGGGATTTCTACTTCATGGAGATGAATACACGCATCCAGGTTGAGCATCCGGTTACCGAAGAGCGCTATGATGTCGATATCGTCAAAGAGCAGATTCTTGCCGCTGCGGGTGAATCACTCAAAGGCAGAACCTTCACGCCAAAAGGCCACTCCATTGAATGCCGCATCAATGCCGAGGATCCAGAACACATGTTCCGTCCCTCACCAGGGCAGCTTACCGTCTTCCATACGCCGGGCGGCCACGGGGTCAGGGTTGATTCACATGCCTATGCCAGTTATGTCGTACCGTCTAATTACGACTCCATGATTGCAAAGCTCATTGTTACGGCTCAGACCCGAGATGAAGCCATTGCAAGAATGTCGCGTGCGCTTGATGAGTTTATTGTTGTCGGGGTGAAAACCACCATCCCTTTCCACAAGCAGGTGATGCGCTCCCCTGTTTTTCAGAGTGGAGATTTCGATACCGGTTTTCTTGAAACCTTCAGATTTGAAAAGAAGTAACAAAAAAAAGGGAGACTCCAGCGAGTCTCCCTTTTTTTTGCTTCATATCTTTTTGCCGTAGCCGACTACCGCTCATTGGCAAAACCTTCCCGGGTCGCAGGCTCCTCAGTCGTGCGCTCGCCAGCATGAGCACCCTCCTGACCTTCACCCGTAAGTTTTATTGTTTTATACCTCTTCAATCCTGTGCCGGCGGGAATCAGCTTGCCGACAATAACGTTTTCTTTCAGACCTGCGAGATAGTCAACCTTTCCTGCGACGGCAGCATCGGTCAAAACCTTGGTGGTCTCCTGGAACGATGCCGCAGAGATCACACTCTCGGTCTGAAGGGCTGCGCTTGTGATGCCGAGCAGAACAGGATGCGATGTTGCCTGAAGTGCAGGCTCAAAGGCAATCATGTTTTTGCTGTTCTTGCGAAGCTCACGATTCAGCTTGGTAATATCACGCACCTTGTGCAGTTGACTGTCCTGAATCCTTGCTGGAGCATCGCCTTTTTCGGTAATACGTACCTTTTCAGCAACACCATGGTTTGACTCAACAAAGGCACTCCGGTCAATCAAATCACCAGGCAGCAGATCGGTGTCGCCAGGCTCTTCAACCCTCACTTTCTGAAGCATCTGGCGCACAATAACCTCAAGATGCTTGTCGTTGATTTCGACACCTGCATTGATCTGATAGACCTTCTGAATCTCGTTCACCAAGTACTGCTGTACGGCGTTGGGGCCCTGAATACGCAAGATATCTTGCGGCGAAACGGCTCCATCGGTCAGCGGATCGCCAGCCTTGACTTCATCACCCTCGTTGGCAAGCACATGTTTACCAACCTGGACATAATAGACCTTCTCTTCACCGAAATCGTTTTTCACCTTGACCTCTTTGCTGCTTCTGCGCTGTGAACCAAAACTGACATAACCATCAATTTCAGTAACGATGGCAGGATCAGTAGGAATACGGGCTTCAAACAACTCGGTAACTTTAGGCAGACCGGCGGTAATATCACCACCTACACGGTCAAGGTTTCTTGGTACCTTGGCCATGATATCGCCGGGCTCAACCTTCTGCCCATCTTCGACATAGAGGTTTGACTTGATCGGAACAGGATAGGTTTTTCTCACCTCGCCGCTCGCATCAATAATCATCAATCTTGGCTCCCTTGTTTCGGTAGCTCTCAATTTTGAACGCCAGTTGATAATAGTATGCTGCGAAAATCCGGTCTGGGGATCAACCTCTTCCTTGTAGGTTATACCCTTTTCAATATCTGCAAACTTGACGATACCGGGCAACTCAGCGATAATCTGTGTGCTGTTGGGCTCACTGCTGAACATCACCTGGTCTTTTTTGATCAGGGAGCCATGTTTGCAATGAAGGTGAGCACCATGCGGCACAATGTACCGTTTCAATATCTTTCCAGACTCAGGATCGGCAATATTGATCTTGCCGTTTTTCTGAATAACAATAATCCTCAGGTCTGCAACACCATCCTCATTAATGGCCGTGTGCTCAACACTCTTGATATCCTCGAACTGAATCTGACCATCATAAAAAGCCTTGGTCTCAGTTTCCGTAATACCACCCTGTGCCGCACCACCCTGGTGGAAGGTACGAAGCGTCAACTGCGTTCCAGGTTCTCCAATCGACTGGGCCGCAATAACACCGACGGCTTCGCCGATTTCAACGAGTTCATGGACCGAGAGGTTTGTGCCATAACATCTTGAACAGATGCCAATTTTGGACTCACAGGTGAGAACTGAACGAATCTCGGCCTCTTCAACTCCGGGCGTATCCTGAATCAGCTCGGCAAGTTCTTCGGTAATAATTTCTCCGGCATTGACAACAATCTTGTTGTTCAGGGTGTCGTAGATTTCACGGGCGGCAACGCGTCCCTTGATTTTTTCGCGGAACTTGATCTGGCCGCTGGTCTCTTCCTCAATATTGCGGTGCACATAGAGACCGCGAGTGGTTCCACAGTCATCAATGGTCACAATAACATCCTGCGCAACATCATGGAGCCTTCTGGTCAAATAACCGGCATCGGCTGTTTTCAGCGAGGTATCGGAAAGACCTTTACGCGCACCATGCGTTGAAATAAAATACTCAAGAACCGTAAGCCCCTCTTTGAGGTTTGAGATAATCGGGTTTTCGATAATTTCACCCGGTTGACCCGACATGGATTTCTGTGGACGGGCAATAAGACCCCTCATACCGGTCAACTGACGTACCTGCTCCCTGGAACCACGGGCTCCGGAATCAAGCATCATATAGAGCGGATTAAAACCATCACGATCTTTTTGCAGCTTCTCGTATGACTCTTGAGCAACGATATTTGATGTTTTCTGCCAAACATCGACTATCTGGTTATATCGCTCGTTATCAGTCAGGGTTCCACTATTGTATGCCTTGACAACCTTGGTGCTGTCCCGCTGTGCGTTCTTGATGTACCTGGCCTTTGTTTCAGGCACAATGGCATCGGAAAGACCAACTGAAAGTCCTCCCTTCATTGCGTAGTGGAAGCCAACCTCCTTTATATTGTCGAGGAATTTAGCCGTTTCGACATTACCAACCTCACTGCTCAGTCGCCCGATCAGCTCCTTGGCAACCTTCTTGTCAATCACGCGATTGATAAAACCTATCTTTTTAGGAACATGCTGATTGAAAATCACTCTGCCAACGGTCGTAAGCAAAATGGTCTTCTTCTCAATCTGCAATTTCAGCCAGGCAGACTTTTCTGGCGACAGACCAGCCATCGTATCGAGGACACGCTGCGAGTCAAATTTCTGGTCAATTTCGCCTCCGTACTGG
>CAILXB010000255.1 GCA_903838025.1 uncultured Chlorobiaceae bacterium | reverse complement strand
GGAATTTGGTTGCGGTCGCTGAATTGACCCGATAGCCTATGGAGATTATGGCGTCAAGGTTGTAGAGCTTCGATTTTGCTATTTGTGTTTTACCCGAAATTGCTCCGTGCCGAGTGGTGTGTTCCAAAATGGAACTAACCTTTTTTTCGAGCAGTTCGCCGCTTTCAAAGATATTTTTGAGGTGCTTGGTGATTGCTGGCCGTTTGACGCCAAACAGTTCGGCTATTCTCTCCTGCCCTCTTGGCAACTTGCCGGTACAAAATTTTTGCCATTCATCCCTTTTCGTTACTTTTGAGAGATAATTCCCATGGTGTAACAACGTTCCTGAACATAGAAAGGGGTTACTGAATATGAAAGGCAAAATCGCATTGGTTACGGGCGCAAGCCGGGGCATAGGTCGGGCTACGGCTCAACTTTTGGCTGCCGAAGGCGCGGCTGTCGCGGTGAACTATTTCCAGAGTGAAAAGGCGGCGATCACTGTTGTTGAGGAAATCACGAAGGCAGGCGGCAGGGCACACGCCGTCAGGGCGGATGTGCGCGACGGGGAGCAGGTGCGATTGATGGTTGAGGAGGTTGAAAAAAGCCTCGGGCCGATCGACATCCTGGTGAGCAACGCTTCGATCGGTTTTCCGGTAAAACCTTTCACGCAATTCTCCTGGAATGAATTTGAAGCGAAGCTTTGCGGCGAGCTGAAGTCGATATTTTTCAGTTGCCAGGCTGTGCTGCCAGGCATGATCGAGAGAAAGTCGGGAAGCATCATCGCCATTTCAAGCACTCTTTCGCGTCACTCATCACCGGGTTTCATTGCCCATTCCACTGCTAAATCAGGTCTTGATGCCTTTGTCCGTTCTCTTGCGGAAGAGGTTGGCCCCTTTGGCGTTCGCGTCAACGTGGTTGCCCCTGGCCTTACGTTGACCGACGCTACGGCCTGGTTACCCGAGGAGCAGAAAGCGATGATGGCGGATATGACCCCCCTGAAGCGGGTTGCCCTGCCGGAAGATATCGCTGGCGCAGTGCTTGCAATTGCTTCCGACCACAGCCGATTCGTGACGGGTTGCTATATCCCGGTTTCAGGAGGGATGCTGATGCTGTGAGTATGCCTGGCCAGCTATCCTCAATGGATAAAACTTCATGCAACCTTGATCGGGGAGAAATCATACTCTTCTCTTGAAGGGTTGCCGGTTATCCCCGTAGCAGAGGGAGCACTTTGCCAGCGATGATGCGCCCGATGGCGAGTGATGCGGTGGCTGCTGGGGATGGGGCGTTGCAAACGTGGATGATGTTTTGGTTGACCCTGAAGTCAAAGTCGTCGAGCAGTTTCCCTTCGCGGTCACATGCCTGTGCGCGAATGCCTGCACCGCCGGGTTCAAGGTGCTCTGCCTGTATGTCAGGAATGAGTTTTTGCAGTGCGCCAACAAACGCTTTTTTGCTGAATGACCGGTGGTACTCCCCTAATGCGGTACGCCAGTGTTTGAGCGCTACGTGACGAAAACCGGGCCAATTGAGAGCTTCCCAGGTGTCCGGAATATTGAAATCTGTTTTTTTATAGGCTTCGCGGCCAAAGGCAAAGATGGCGTTGGGGCCACACTCGACACCGCCGCCAATCATACGGGTGAAATGGACTCCAAGGAAAGGAAAGGCAGGATCGGGTACCGGGTAAATCAGGTGGTTGACCAGTCTTGGGGCTGAGGGTTTGAGCTGATAGTATTCGCCGCGAAATGGGAGAATGCGGAGCGGGAGTGCTGGTTCGCTCTTGCGGGCCAAACGATCAGACTGGAGACCGGCGCAGGTGACAACTGCATCCGCTTGCCAGGTGCGGGATTGGCCAATAACCTCTACCTGATTACCTTTGTGCCTCAGCGAAAGAACCTCCTCACCGAGGATAATTTCTCCACCGAGAGCGAGGAGCTTTTCGGCATATTTTTTTGCCACCACAGTGTAGTCGACAATGCCCGCCTGTGGGACAAAGAGCCCCCGAATACCCTGGCAGTGAGGTTCTCTTTCAAGGATTTCTGCGGGATTTAAAAATCGAAGATGCTGCAATCCGTTGGCGACTCCCCTGCGATGCAATTCCTCAAGGCCGGGGATCTCCTCCTTACTCGTTGCAACAACAATTTTACCACATATCTCGTGCGGAATGGATTCCTCCTCGCAAAAACTGAGCAGTTGCCGGTACCCTTCACGGCAGTTGATAGCTTTAAGAGAGCCCGGTTTGTAATAGAGGCCGGAGTGAATGACTCCGCTGTTATGTCCTGTCTGGTGCGAAGCCAGCGTGCCCTCTTTTTCAATGAGAGTCACGCAGATGGACGGTCGGGATTGAAGAAGAGTGAGGGCTGTTGAGAGGCCAAGAATGCCGCCTCCAATGACGATGACGTTCCTTTTTTTGTTTTCCATACTCCCCTTCTGTTATGAGCCATTTTCTTTCAACTGGAAAAGAGGTTACACATTTTTCTTGTGGCATCAAAAAAAGGTCAGGGCTGAAAACCATTGTGCGCGCAAGTCACCCGCGCCCAATACCATGAAGCTTGGCACAGTTTTATAAGACAGTACCGCCTTCTTACTGCGATCACCGTATTTCTGATTTGACATCCTCCTCGCCCTAAAGGACGAGGATTCCTACTGCGTCAGACACCCCGTGGTGCTGATCGCTTCGGCGAGTTCCTGGCTCGCTGATGGCCTTGGAGCACCATTCACTTGACAGGCTGAAAGGGCATGTCCTGC
>CAILXB010000254.1 GCA_903838025.1 uncultured Chlorobiaceae bacterium | reverse complement strand
GCCGATTTTGATGTCAAGCTCGGGCAGTTCAAGCTCTCACCCGAATTTGTGAAAGTATCCGAAAAGCTTATGCTGATGGATTTGCAGCAGTACGATCTTTGCCAGACCATTGCCAATATCAGGGACAAAAGCGAGCGCGACAGAATGTATACTCAACTTGCAGAGATCAAGATGGAGATGATGCGCATGGCCGCGCACCCTGAAGCTTATGAGAGCCGGGAGCTGAATCTGGTGCAGAGCGAAAGCCAATTGATACGGGCAGAGGGAACCAGAGAAATCCTTGGTGATTCGCCCGCCAGTAACTCGGGCAAGGATATCATGCAACTGCTCGATAATCCGGCAACCATTGGCGAAGCTTTGACTGAAGCGGCAAAGCTGCCGTTCAGGGGCGACGACAAGGTTCGGTTCAAACAAAAACAGCAACACTATATTGATGGATTGAGTGACCACGAAAGACCCCGCTGGGTAGGTGAAATGAAAAACTTTCTTGTGCAGTACCTTTGACAGTATCCCATAACATTCAGAATACTCAAGACGAATGACTGTTCAAGAGATCATCAAAATGCTCGATAATCCGGCAATCATTGGCGACGCTTTAAGCGAAGCTGCGAAGTTGCCATTTGAGGGAAACGACACGGTAAGGTTTAATAAAAAAAGGGATCGCTATATTGATGGATTGAGTGCTCACGCATTACCAGACTGGGTTGGTCAAATGAAAGGGCTCTTGTCAAAGTATGACGGCTGCAGTGTTGGAGCAACCGATGGAGAAAGCTTCAGGAGCTATACCTTCGACAGGGAGAAGCAGTGGCATTATCTCGACAAAAAGCATTTCAGAGAAAGGGTAGGCGATATTTGCTGCGACAGGGATAATCCTGTCAAAGTGATTTTTATTGAGCATAGCGTCGATGCGTTTTCAGATCAGATGGATGAAATTTTGAGATCGTTTATCAAGGAAGATCATGAAGAGATACATGAGAGCTTGAGCCCCACAGAAGGGAAGATGAGCCATGTTATTAACCTTGATAACAGTGAAAAACTGAAAGCCTCCTGGTCTGATTTTATGCGAAAGATTTTCCGTGTTTCACCAAACCATGAAAAAATTCCTGCGGAGTTAAGACTGAATACCGACTTTTACGCAAAGTCACACATTATCGTTCACTCTGTCGGCAAACTTGACGGTAGATTCATGGAAAATTTCAAGCTCTACTACAGCTTCTGGGCCGCATTGTGCCCTGAACACCCTGTTTTCCTCTGCCTGTTTCTTCCTCCAGAGCATTCATTGCCGAGGTACGTTGATCCCTTGCCTCACTGGATACTCTGTTATTGCAACGAATATGAAAGGGTAAAGCCTTATCATTTCACCTGTTTTTTCAAAGACTATACATGCTATCAGAAGGATGAAGAGCTTTGCAGATGCGACCCAATGCCTTTTTGTGATGCCGTAAAAAAACTGCGCTATTGTTAACCCTGAAACTGAGCAATGGAACACTATAACTTTTACAAAAACAGGGCTGAAGAGAACAAACCCTTTGAGCCGGACGGAAAAAACCCCTTGTCATTTGAGCTGAGTCCAGATGAGCAGTTCCCCATGCTCAATCGGGACGGCCAACCAGCGGGTACCAAGGGTAAGGGTACTATCATAAGGGGCAAAGAATATGATCCTCCGGAGCCGCTGCAACATGCGGTCAATGTGGCGTTGATGCTGCACAAACCCCTGTTGCTGACCGGTGAACCCGGCACAGGAAAGTCAGACCTTGCTTACCACCTTGCCTTGCATTTTGGCTGGGGTGACGTTGAACATTTTGTGACACGCACCGATTCAGTGGCAACCGATCTGCTCTACCGCTACGACAGCCTTGCCCATTTTCAGAAGGTAAATAGCCAGAAAGAGCGTGGCCGCAAATTACCTGTTGATGAAATTGAAAAGCTGTTCATCAGTTATGTGGCGCTGGGCCGGGCGATCTGTGATTCAAGCGGTTACAATGATGAAAAAGTTTCGAGACGCAGGGTTGTGCTTATTGACGAAATCGACAAGGCGCCTCGTGATCTGCCCAACGATATTCTGACGATTCTTGAGGAGATGCACTTTGAAGTGCCGCAACTGAAAACAGCCCATGGCTTGCAATACCCAAGCAAAGAAAAACCCATTTATAAAAAAACAGGCAATGAAGAGCTGAAACCGGTGGTCATCCTCACCAGCAATTCTGAAAAGACCCTGCCCGAAGCCTTTCTTCGCCGGTGTGTCTTTTTCCACATTGATATGCCTGAACGAGAGCATCTGATGAAAATTCTGCTGCTTAAAAAGTCGATTTTACCCGGTATCACTGAACCGGAGCGGGATGAATTTATCACACTCTTTTACGCCATTCGCGACCTGGTTAAAGGCAAAAAACCAGCCACACATGAACTGATTTTATGGACATGGTGGATGCGAAAGCATGGCTTTACACCCAGCGACATCTACCACTATGATAAACATGCTCCAACGGCTAAAATCCTCTTGAGTGGCATCTCTGTTTTGGCCAAGGAGGCTGATGACTGGAAAAAGGTTACTGAAGCCATTGCAGCCAAGCTCAAGGGATAATGATGGAAACGCTGGCAACCTATATTTCAGCCAACCGGCACTATCCGTTCGATGAGTTTTTTGAACTCCTGCAGGAACAGGGGTTCAGGTTTGGTATCGACACCCTTGAAACCGCGCATTATGTCATCATGAAGGCCATTGCATCGGGTAACCTTGAGCGGCTTGATATGTGGTTATGCCCTGTGCTGGCTCATTCAGCCGAACAGCAGGCAACTTTTCTTGAACTCTATAAACGCCTCTTTATCCCCTTCCTCCAGCAGCAAGCCGAAACTGCCGGAAACAAAGAACAGCCACCGATACCAGAGGCGCCGGTTGATGCGACAACAACAGATGCCCCGTTTGGGCAACTACAGAGAGAGGAAAAGGAAGAACATGAAAAAATAGTGGCCTCACTGAAAGCCCGAAGCAGCGGTTCATCCATGCTTGAGCGCTTTGTGCAATCGACAACGATTGAGAGCGACCCTGTGCTGCTCAGGGTTGTGCGTCAACTCCGCTACACAGAACATTCAGGCCGCTACTCCTTCGACATCGAAAAAACGATTAGCAAAACCATCCATGAAGGATGCTTGGCCAAACCTGTTTTCAGCCCTGCCCGCCGTCATGTTGAATACCTGATGCTCATTGACCGCCACAACTCGCGTGACCACCAGGCCCGTCTCCACAACAACCTCTACGAGACCCTCAAAGCCAACAATATCTTTGTTGAACGCTTCTATTTTGGCTATTCGCCTCTCATTTGCAGCAATCCTCGTCACCCTGGCGGCATTGCATTGAAGGAGATTCTGAGCCTTCATGAACATGCTGTGCTGTTGCTCTTTACCGACGGCTTGCAATGTGTTGACACCCGTCGATCGATGCCGTATTTGGACAGCGACAAAAACGCCTGGTGCCCGTTGCAATGTGTTGATACCCGTCGATGGAGACTCTTTGCATGGGCCGACATCTTCAAACATTGGCAGCGCCGCTATTTTTACACCTCTGAGCCACCCGCACTGTGGGGTCAGCGTGAACAACTGTTGCAGGGCATTTTTCCCTTTGTACTGCCTCTTTCGGTTGAGGGGTTGCAGATAATGGCTGCCGATCTTTCATCAGATGCAGG
>CAILXB010000253.1 GCA_903838025.1 uncultured Chlorobiaceae bacterium | reverse complement strand
GGGTGGCATTCACCGTGTGTCGCAGCCCTTTATTGACCGGCTGAAAGAGCTTAGGGAACAGTACAACTTCCTCATCATCGCTGATGAAATTCAGTCGGGCTGCGGAAGAACCGGTACATTTTTCAGCTATACGCAGGTGGATGCCGATCCCGATCTGGTCTGTCTTGCCAAACCGCTTGGTGGCGGTCTCCCCCTCTCGGCCGTGATCGGCAGCGAAAAGGTGGCTGATGTTTTATCTTACGGCAACCACGGCACCACCTTTGGTGGCAACCCGGTGGCATGTGCCGCAGGACTTGCCATGATCAAGGCAATCGAAGAGGACAATCTGATGGAGCACGCCCGCGAAATCGGCGCCTTTATCAACCATGAGGTGCAGAAACTGGCCACAAAACATCCGCAGATTCTTGAAATCCGTCAGTATGGCCTGATGGTGGGCATTATGGTCGATAAAGAGGCCAAACCGTACGTAGGCAAAGCACTGGAGAAACGTGTACTCATCAATGCCACCAGCGTTAACGTTATCCGCCTTCTTCCTCCCCTCACCATCAGCCTGGAAGAAGCTCAACACTGTATTGCCGTGCTTGACGACATTTTTACCGAAGAGCTTGCAAAAAAGGCAGATAAATAAAACGTAGTAAAGCCCTGATGCAGGGCGATCAGGGCTTTATTATGATATCACCTTGTCATTTCGACGAACGAAGTAAGGAGAAATCTTGATTATTTTTGTATAAGCAAGAATGCAAATACGGCTACAAAAAAGAGTACCTGGACAGCAAAACTGATTTTATCTAGTTTGATCATCTTGAGAATACTTGCCTCAGAGCCTTTGTCAAGCTTGACGTTGATCATAATAATCTGAAACAAGGTCAGTACGACAGAGAGGTAAGCAAGAAGATATATTTTATCCATCAGCACCAGTGATGAACATCCAGGAATTGCATCCAATGCTGACTGCTGTAAAAAAACAATAGTTAATAACGCCGTTGCTGGCATAACAACCCTGACCTCAAACAATTTCGGGTTTAAAAGCAAAGAGAGCCAGTTCGACATCAGAATAATCAACAGTGGCAGCATCAATTTCCATATAAAGAAATTGATATACCGCTCAAGGCCCAATGAAATTTTGATACCTGAATATTTTGATGCGTAAGCCACATCTTTTTCTCCAAAATCGGTTCCATAGTCATGGATATAGCTGTTTGCTTCTAAACCCTTGACTATCCATCCGGGAACTTTCAACCCGACATCATAACCAGAAGAGGGCTTGTCAAAGATATAAAAACATTTATCACAGGTGTCGGTTGAGTTTTCGACAAATAACGATAACTCCTGCTGATCAAGTGGATAACTGCTCAGGTCGTATGGCTGAAAAAAAACACCATCCATGCGAATACACTGATACTTCTCCCCATTGCTTAATATTTTTGGAACACCAAGAAGTGTCTTTTTTGTAAAAACAACATCTTGCACAAGGTTGGTAAAATCCAGTGATGCGACAGGATCTTTATCACCCTTCCACCTGAGCCACATATAGGCTGTCATAGAATAGGTGCTTGCTTTTAAATCAAGATTGTACACATTGAGTCCATAGATACCAACCGTTACCTTCTGAGCCCCGGGAGGTGGAGTATCCACTGTCACCAGTGTGCCCCGGGTACTTTTTAGATACTGATTCTCTGATGCTGTTGCTGCTCTGGCAGTTGTTTGCAAAGCACAAAAAGTGAACAAGAGCAGCAATAAAGATTTCGTCAAAACCATTACCCTGTTACTTGTCAGTACATTATTCTTGTTTTTTAAGTCCATACAGGCGCCCAATTTTACATGAAAAATAAATTAAAAATCGCGAGAAATACGCGTTTTTTTTTCACAACAGGAGAATAAAGAGATGACTGTCACAAGAGAAGAATAAGACTGAAAGAGCAAAAAATCTAAATCCGTCACCATTGCAAAATTTAAATGAAATAACAGAATTCACAAAAAAAACTAAAAAAATTGCCGGGAAAGTTTTACACTAAAAGATAGCATCTGTCAAAAACGGCCCGTTATACATTGTATTGGCAGCATTGTACGAACTGTATAAAATCACTGGTGCACAGTTCAAAAGCCACTTTTCAACAACGGTTTGATCCTCCATTCAGCCAGAAGGAAGATCAATACGAAATCACAACACTTGATGAAACCTTTACTGAAAAAAGAGCCGAAGAAACAGCAGCAGCCGAAACAGTCCGCTGAAGAAGCTATAACGATGCCCCTCGAAGCAATCAACTATATCATGATTGCTCTCGGGGTTCTGGTGATTGCCGCAAGCTACTGGGGAATGTATCTGGAGCGCTCAGTTGACGGGGTTTTCGCCCTCTTTATAAGCCCCGTAACGCTGATCGGGGCTTATCTCTGGGTTGCCTTTGGCCTGCTTTACCGCCCGAAAGCCGCAAAAAAGTAGTCGCCTCAGTCGAACTGAAAGCGTATCTGGACAATATTAACAACGTGTTACGAATCAAAAGCTGATCGTAAACGGTTCCAGTGAATTGTAAGCAACATCATTGCTTGTTTGTGCTTGACGCTCCTCTTCATTAAACATCCTGTCAATCGCGGCAATGGCTTTCACAATGTTTTTGTCGGAGGCCAGCTCTTTGGGCGTATGCTTGTTTTCCGATCACAACTCCTGAATATTTATACCGAAGAAATGCTTATACTTCAACAAGTATACTGGATTAGTAATCCAGGACGCTGAAACGATTGCTATCGTTAAAGAACCTAACGTACAGCTCATATAGAGGAAACGATTATGATGAACACTCAAGAACTTAAAACAACCGTATCGAAACTCTCCCCGGATCAACTGTTACAGTTTGCAGAGTGGTTCGAAGAATTTCTGGCTGACCAGTGGGATAAAAAAATTGAAGCCGATATTGCAACCGGTAGCCTCGATGCACTTGGAGAACACGCCGACCGTGAATTTGTGGCAGGTCGGGCAAGACCGCTGTGAATCATTTTACCATATCGGAATTTTGGTTCTATTACCAACAGCTCCCCAAGGATATTCGTAATTTAGCTGATAAAAACTTTGAGTTGCTTCGAAGTAACCCGCGACATCCCTCGGTACGATTAAAAAAGGCCGGGAATTTCTGGTCAGCACGTATCGGATTACGTTACCGTGCGTTAGCAAAGGAAAGAACGGAGGGTCTTGTATGGTTTTGGATAGGTTCACATCATCACTATGAAGAAATGATCGAATCAAAAAAATAAAAACCGCTGCTCAGTTCTGAACCACCGATTTATACAGATGAAAAGATGTTCGGAAACAAGAGGTTAGTCAGCATCAACAGGAAAAGTGCGGCAATAAGGTCAACAATACCGGAATCTAAAGAGTCAGGCAAGCAGGGTTCAATACGTAGCGGTGTTTCGGTAATCATAACTTTGCTGGTTACAATTCCATGTTATCTTTTTTATTGCAAGCATTTACAAATGATAATGTGTCGTTTTTACCGATGTTTTTTCTGATTGCGAGGAATTACCAAACCTACAGTATTATCATCGACTGAGTGCAAAACATTGTAACCGCTCTTCCGCAGCATCATTGCTCGTCTGCGCCTTGCAATAAATCGGCAATATCCAACACGCTCAAACCTGTGGCATCAGCAATGATGGCTCTATCGAGGCCTTTGGCTAACAAGTTGAGCGCAATGGCTTTCGAGGCTTTTTCCATGCCTATTTCCACTCCTTTTTCTATGTTTTTTTCAGCTCCAGAGGCAATGATGCTGGCTACATCGGTGTACTCTTTCAGACGAACCTCATAGACTTGACGCTCCTCTTCATTGAACATCCTGTCAATCGCGGCAATGGCTTTCACAATGTTTTTGTCGGAGGCCAGCTCTTTGGGCGTATGCTTGTTTTCCG
>CAILXB010000252.1 GCA_903838025.1 uncultured Chlorobiaceae bacterium | reverse complement strand
CAGCAGGCACAAAAGGGTAAAACCCAAGGGCAAAAATATGATCGGCAGAATTTTATTCAAAAGAAGCATGAGTGCAGCATTAAAAATTTTTTCTCATTTACCGAACAATCTACCTTGCAATTCCACATAATCTGGAAATACAGAATCTATACTTGCCAGTTTTGCGTTATAGACAAGAGCTGTCGCGATAGTCACAGGAAGTGAATCAATACCTGAATTTTCAAGCCCCTCCCTTATCCACTCTTCGGCAGAGAGTGGTAACTGAAGTTTTCCTCGTTTAACCAATAAAGAAACCTCAAAACAAGATATAGCTGAAACAGTCCAATAATGATCAATCGTCATAGCATTGACCATTGTTTCTGGCAAAGCTGAATCGCCGTCGATAATCCATTTTACCCAAATATGCGTATCAAGCACAATCATTCGAGGCAACTCCATTCTTCTGCTGGTAAAATCGGCGAGATGATGTCGCCAAGTATTTTGCCTTTTCCTGCAATAAGAGATGATGGCTGATGTTTTTTCTGTAATGAAATCGCAGTTGCCTCTTTTTCGGTAAGGATAGTTACAATGACGTACGCCTGCTTAACCGGTGGTTTATCGCCCAACCATTTCATGACTCCATGATCATAGATTGCTTCATAACTTTGCAGCATCATTCTCTCCTCAATGATTTTCTAAATTGACAACACACACTCCAAAATCTACTAAAAAAACCGAAATTTCTCTCTTCAGAGCACCGGAGAGCATTTAAAGGAACTCCTCGTAATAATCGAGATCTTTGTGGAAGGTCTCCTCAAGAGCCCACAGTGACAAAAAGGCTATGGTCACGCATAGTGCACCAACCAGCAGCGCCCCTGACTGAAGGCCGTAGATACCCCGGAAAAACTGAAAAAGCATGGTAATGGGCACCACCATACCGCGCACAAGGTTGGGCACGGTGGTCGCTACCGTTGCGCGAAGGTTGGTGCCAAACTGTTCTGCAGCAACCGTCACAAAAATGGCCCAGTAGCCACCCGCAAACCCAAGGATAGCGCAAACCCCGTAAAAGAACTGCGGGCTCTGGCGACCCTGCAAAAAATAGAGCGCCACAGCGCCAACCGTCAGCAGCATGAAGAGCAACATAACCTTTTTGCGGCTCTGCAAGAGTTGGCTTAACAGCCCGCTCGAAAGATCTCCAAAAACAAGGCCGAGATAGAAGTACATTACCGCATTACCAGCCTTCACCGGCCCGGTAAGGCCAAGCTCAATACCAAACTCAGGCGAAAAAGTAATCAGCACCCCCATAACAAACCAGCTCGGCACACCAATCATAATGGAGTTGAGGTAACGCAAAAAACGCTTGCGGTCAGTAAAAAGGGCCAGCATATTGCCCCGGCTCATGCCGCTCTTTGCCTCCATCGCCTTGAACATTCCCGACTCGGCAACCTTGACACGAGCTACAAGCAGCAAAAGGCCGAGCCCCCCTCCAATAAAAAAGGCATTATGCCACTCGTAGGTATTGGCCACAAGATTGGCCAGAATTGCCCCCGAAACCCCAACCGAGGCCACAAGCATGGTACCGTAACCCCTTATTTTGGTATGCAGTACCTCCGAAACAAGCGTAATGCCCGCCCCGAGTTCACCCGCAAGACCAACACCAGCAATAAAGCGCAACGCGGCATAGGCTGGCAGCGACGAAACAAAACCGTTAGCAATATTGGCAAGAGAGTAGAGCAAAATGGAGGCAAACATGATTTTCAGGCGCCCCTTCTTGTCGCCAAGCCACCCCCAGAGAATACCGCCAAGCAACATACCGATCATCTGCATATTGAGCAGATAGACCCCGTAATCGATCAGCTCCTTCCCCGAAAGTCCGAACGACTTGAGGCTTGGCACCCTGACGATGCTGAAGAGCACCAGATCATAGATATCAACAAAATAGCCCAACGCGGCCACAATCACCGGCAGGCTGAAGACATCACGTATTGAAACATACTCCCTCTGTTGCATAAAACCCTTCATTTCGTCTGCTTATCGGCGCAAATTCGCGCAAACCGTTCCCCTTATTTTACCTTATTGACGAGCAGAAGCATCATCAAAGCCTTCCATCAACCTGCTCCATTGGCAAAACACCCTTCACATCATAGATAATGCTCCGGCTGCCAGAGCAGAACGAGCGAATATCAAGAGCCGAAAAGGCGTCATGCGCAACCGCAAGAATAACTGCCTCGTAGCGGTTACCGTTAAGTTCCGGCAAAGAGTGAAGAGAATATTCATGCATTACCTCCGCAGGGTTGGCCCAGGGGTCATGAATCTCCACCTCGACGCCATACTGCTGCAGTTCGCACACAATATCGACTGCACGAGTGTTGCGGATATCGGGACAATTCTCCTTGAAGGTGACACCAAGCATCAGCACCTTTGCCCCCTTGATTTTATGATCCGCCGCTATCATCAGCTTGATCACCTCCGACGCAATATATTTACCCATATTGTCGTTCAACCTCCGGCCCGCAAGGATAATTTCAGGATGATAGCCATACTCCTGCGCTTTCTGGGCAAGATAGTAGGGATCAACACCAATACAGTGGCCACCCACAAGGCCCGGTCGGAAGGGAAGAAAGTTCCATTTGGTACCCGCTGCCGCCAGCACTTCATGGGTATCAATGCCCATACGGTTGAATATCATCGCCAACTCATTGACAAAGGCAATATTGATGTCGCGCTGCGAATTCTCAATCACCTTGGCCGCCTCGGCAACCCTGATGGATGAAGCAAGATGGGTCCCGGCAACAATGATTGAGCGGTAAAGATCATCCACTCTTTTGGCCGCTTCAGGAGTTGAACCTGAAGTGACCTTTTTGATTTTCGTCACCGTGTGCTCTTTGTCGCCAGGATTAATCCGTTCCGGAGAGTAGCCAGCAAAAAAATCACGGTTGAAGGTGAGCCCGGAGACCCTTTCGAGCACCGGCACACAATCCTCTTCAGTAGCACCGGGATAGACGGTTGATTCATAGATGACCAGATCGCCCGGCTTCAACACCCGCCCAATCGTTTCACTCGCCTTGACAAGCGGCGTCAAAACCGGACGATTGTTCTTGTCTGTCGGGGTCGGAACCGTCACAATGTAACAATTCGCCGCACTGAGGTCAGCGCTCTCTGCCGTCACAAAGAGCCCGGTACTCTTTTCCCCGGCAGTGGGGTTCCCCTTACAAAGGACGCTCTGCAGCTCCTCACAACTCACCTCAAGCGTTGCATCGTGACCCTCCCGCAGCTCACCAATGCGCTCCCGCTTGATATCAAAGCCCACTACCGCATATTTTTTCGCAAACTCCACAGCAAGCGGCAAGCCGACATAACCGAGGCCGATAACAGCAATTTTAATTGAATTCATAGGTTGATATGCTCCTTCTAAAAAAATTTCAACTCTCTTTACTGACCGCCACACTATACCCATTAGCCTTGAGAAGCGCATGGCGCCGGGCAAGATCAAGATCGTGCGCCACCATCTCCTCAACCATCTCGTCGAGGGTAATCTCCGGCACCCAGCCAAGTTCGGCCTTTGCCTTTGCCGGGTCACCAAGCAAGGTCTCCACCTCTGCCGGACGGAAATAACGCGCATCAATCCGCACAATCACCTCTCCAACCCTGAGCGAAGGGTGCGGAATAGTGAGCCACTCAATAATGCCCTCCTCCTCCCGTCCCTCTCCCTGCCAGCGGATGGTGATACCAAGCTCCGCCGCCGCTTTCTCAATAAACTGGCGAACGCTGTACTGCACTCCGGTGGCAATCACATAATCCCTCGGCTCCTCCTGCTGCAGCATCATCCACTGCATACGCACATAATCCTTGGCATGGCCCCAATCGCGCAAAGCGTTCATGTTGCCGATATAGAGACACTCCTCAAGCCCCTGGCTGATGTTGGCCAGACTCCGGGTAATCTTGCGCGTCACAAAGGTCTCACCCCTGCGCGGCGACTCATGGTTGAAGAGGATACCGTTACAGGCGTACATGCCATAAGCTTCACGATAGTTAACCGTCATCCAGTAGGCGTACAATTTAGCCACCGCATAAGGGCTCCGGGGATAAAAAGGGGTGCTCTCCCGCTGCGGAATCTCCTGCACCAGCCCATACAGCTCAGAAGTCGATGCCTGGTAAAAGCGCGTCTTTTTTTCAAGCCCCAAAAAACGGATCGCCTCAAGCAGACGCAAGGTGCCCATGGCATCAACATCTGCCGTATATTCCGGCGACTCAAAACTCACCGCAACATGACTCTGCGCGCCAAGGTTATAGACCTCATCCGGCTGCACCTCTTCAAGAATGCGGGTAAGGTTGCTGCTGTCGGTCAAGTCACCATAATGAAGATAAAGCTCAGGATGAGTGGTGCCGGGTCGTGACTCCTTTTCAATGTCATGCCGATCGCGATAGAGATGGTCGATGCGCTGGGTATTGAGGGAACTGGCCCGGCGCTTGATGCCATGCACCTCATACCCCTTGTCAAGCAAAAATTCAGCCAGATAAGAGCCATCCTGGCCAGTGATACCGGTAATAAGAGCAACTTTCATAGGAAGTAATGTGCCGTGATGCGTTATCAGTGAAGTAGTAGTCGTTTATAAATGTCTTTGGTGTTCGAGCCTGGCAGATTTCAAAAAATCGTTATAGGCGAGCGCCAACCCCTCTTCAAGACCCACCTTAGGGCTCCAGCCAAGGTTATTAAGGCGGAGGCTCTCCATCAATTTGCGAGGTGAACCGTCCGGCTTTGACGGGTCAAACTCAATCTTTCCCTTGTAGCCAACCACTTTTGCAATAGTTTCAGCAAGCTCTTTAATAGTAACCTCCCGACCGCTGCCAACATTAATGTGGCTCTGCATCGGAGTAGTATGGGCATCAAACACCGCCTTGTCGAGATTCATCACATACACGCTTGCCGCCGCCATATCATCAACAAAAAGAAACTCCCGCAAAGGAGTACCACTACCCCATATCAAAACTGACAACTGATTACTGACAACTGACAACTGACCACAAACCGCTTCATGAAACCGACGAATCATCGCCGGAATAACATGGCTGTTTTCAGAATGATAGTTATCACCAGGCCCGTAGAGGTTGGTCGGCATAACACTGCGATAGTCGGTACCATGGCTCTCTCCATACTGACGGTTGTAACTTTCGCAAAGCTTGATACCGGCAATCTTGGCAAGAGCATAAGGCTCATTGGTGGGCTCAAGCGGGCCCGTCAAAAGGGCGCTCTCCTGCATCGGCTGAGGCGCCAACCGGGGATAGATACAGCTCGAACCAAGAAAGAGCAACTTTTGCACACCCACCCGCCAGCTCTCATGAATAATATTAGCCTCAATCATCAAATTCTGGTAAATGAACTCCGCCGGATAGTGGCTGTTGGCATAAATACCACCAACTTTTGCCGCCGCAAGGTAGACTTCAGTAGGCTTTTCATCCTCAAAAAATGCCCGAACCGCCGCCTGACAGGTGAGGTCAAGCTCAGCATGAGTCCTGAGCAGCAAATTCTCCGGCTGTAATCCCCCGGCAAGGAGGTGGCGGACAATGGCCGAACCAACCATCCCCTGATAACCGGCTATGTATATTTTATGCACAACGATGACTTGGTTAATGAATGCAAAGCGCTAATATAGCCGGAAATATTTTCTTGCCCAAGGGGGAGCTGAAGTTTTGAAGTGGTGGGCTCTATCAAGAGTATTACACCTTCTCCCATTCAAACCTGCTGACGTTTCTTGCCTTGGGGTCAAAGACGATGCCAATCAGATAGCGTTCGCCACTATATTTCTCGTAATATTTCATTCTTTTGATCTGTTCAAGTGGCTCCCCGTCAGTCACCTTGAATTCAAAGAGAAAGATTCTTCCCCCGACTTGCAGCGTCAGGTCAACCCTCCCCTTGTTGCTCACACCCTCAGCGATGATGACCACCCCGAAGCTGGCAAAAAAGGCATAGAGTACGCTGGCGTAAAATCCCTCGTAACGCTCAATATCATTGTTGGTGTAGTTATTATAGGCGATGCTCGCAAAAAGACGTTTGATGACAGGTTCCAGACCTCCAGCATCTCCGGCCTCCAAAAGATCAAGCAGCTCATTGCGGATCAGCTCTTTTTGTGAACTGCTGATCATCGATTGCAAAATATACTCGTGGAAACTGATCTGCACCTCCATGTTGGGAAACCCCAACTCGTAGCGAACTCCCCTGCCCGATCGTATCAAGCGCTTGATGGTCAAATAGCCAGTCTGGAACAGAATGCTCTCCAGGTTAAGATGTTCAATATCAAAGCTGTTGACCAGACTTTTTTCAACGTTGATATTCAATAAATCAGGGATGAAATAGTTATTTTTTTTGATCAACTCAACCAGGAAGCGCGGCGTACCGGTTTCAAACCAGTAATTATCAAACTCATAATCGTTTTTGATAAACAGCAGGATATCAAAAGGGTTATAAACAGTGTCGCCCAAAAAATTATAGCCGTTGTACCACCGCTTGACCTGCTCCATATCCACCCCTTCGAGATAGGGGGCAAAAGTGGTGTCGAGGTCAAGCTGGGTGTAGCCGCAGATGTTGCCAAAGGCAGGGT
>CAILXB010000251.1 GCA_903838025.1 uncultured Chlorobiaceae bacterium | reverse complement strand
CTCGAACTATGCGAGTAACGAGTACTTTTTGCCGGTCATGGGGCTGATTTTTCTGCGCCATGCCTACAGCCGCTTTCTGGCGGTGCGGGAGGGGCTCGAAGCGGCTCTGCCTACACGCGGGGGCAAAACCCGTCCGCTCTCAAAGGAGGATTTTTCGGGCAAGAGCGCCATATACCTGAAACCGGAAGCACAGTTTGATTATCTGGCATCGCTGAAGGAGGGAGAGAGCCGGGCCCAGGCCATTATTGCCGCCATGAACTCCATTGAGGCTGACTACACCAACCTGCGCGGTGTGCTGCCCAAAATCGAATATTTTGAGATCGAGAATGACGTTCTGGGCCAGTTGCTGCGCTCGCTTAACTGGGATGAGCTGAAAACGGTCTCGGGCGATGTCTTCGGGCGCATTTACGAATACTTTTTGACCCGCTTTGCGGCCCAGAACGCCCACGATGGCGGCGAATTTTTTACGCCGATATCGTTGGTCTCGCTCATTGCCCACGTGCTGGAGCCTGACCGGGGTATTGTGCTCGACCCCGCCTCTGGTTCCGGTGGCATGTTTGTGCAGAGCGCTCGCGTGGTTGAGCATCGGCACGAAAACCCTGCCGAAAAACTTACCTTTTACGGGCTGGAGAAGAACGCCATCACCATCCGGCTGGCCAAGATGAACCTTGCCGTTCACGGCCTTGAGGGGAACATCAAAAAGGCGATCACCTACTACGAAGATCCGCACGAGCTACTTGGCAAGGCCGATTATGTGATGGCCAATCCACCCTTCAACGTTGACGAGATTGATGCCGCGCAGATTGCCAACGATCCGCGTCTGCCCTTTGGCCTTCCCGGTGTGAACAAGAAAGAGAAGGTGAGCAACGGCAACTACGTCTGGATAAGCTATTTTTACAGCTACCTCAACGAGCGTGGCCGAGCCGGTTTTGTGATGTCCTCACAGGCATCCAGCGCCGGGCGTGATGAAGCCAAAGTGCGCCGCAAACTGATTGAGACCGGCGATGTTGAGATGATGGTTGCCATCCGATCAAACTTTTTTTATACCCGCACGGTGCCCTGCGAACTCTGGTTCCTCAACCGTGCCCGTCAGCCCGACTATCGCCAGAAGGTGCTGATGATTGATGCCCGCTCCATCTACCGCAAGGTGACGCGCAAGATTTTCGATTTCAGCCCCGAGCAGGAGCAGAACATCCATGCTATCGTCTGGCTCTATCGCGGCGAGCAGGAGCGCTACCTCAACCTTGTGGCTGGCTATTGCCGGAGGATGGTTGCCGATGGCGCGGCGTGCATCACGAGCGGCGACGACGTCGGACCGCTCTCAGGGTTCCTTGCCGCGCTTAACTCCTTAAACGAAGCGCTTCATCCCTTTCTCGACACGCTCGATACCGATGGTGCCCACAGTGAGCTGCGTCAGGAGCTTGAGGAGGCGACAACCGCCTTCATGGCCGACGCTGAAAGCTTCAGCACAACCCTCACCGGTGAGCAGGCGGCATGGAGTGAAGAGAGCTACAGTAATCTGGCATTGAGAGATGCAGTTCGGCGGCTTGCCCCGTTGGCCGAGAGTAGCCGTGATCTGGTGAGGCAGAGCGACCTCTGTTACAAGCTTGCCCTTCGCCTTATCGAGCAGTGCGAAACCGGGAGCGAAGCAAAAAACAGTGACCTCTGGCAGAGTCGCGACGTTACACGCGCCCGCAAGGCCGCAGACGAGATGCGGGCGCAGGCGGTCGAGCAGCTCAAACAGGTACGCTACTTCTGGAAACAGGCGCACTGGCTGACCGAGCGCTTCCCCGACGGCACTCTCTGCGACGTCGAAGGGCTGGTGAAGCTTGTTGATATAAAGGAGATCGAAGCCAACGATTGGTCACTGACTCCCGGGCGCTACGTCGGTGTCACACCCGAAGAGGAGGACGAAGAGTTCGACTTCGAAGAGAGCCTCCGCGAGATACACGTCGAGATTGATGATCTGAACAGCGAAGCCGTGACGCTTGCTGCTGCGATCAAGAAGAATTTTGAGGAGTTGGGGATATGAAACAGGGTTCCCTTGGTGAGTTTATTCATTTAGCCTATGGGAAGGCTCTTCCCGCTCGGGATCGTAAACCCGGTTTGGTGCCTGTATTTGGATCGTCTGGAATAGTGGATACTCATACCATATCTTTTGTGAAGGGTCCAGGAATAGTTGTTGGTCGAAAAGGAACGGTTGGTGCTGTGCACTGGTCAGAAAGTGATTTTTGTCCGATTGATACGACCTATTACGTTATGCCTAAGAGTGACAGTATTCGGATGCGGTACGTTTACTACCTCTTGAAGACATTACCACTTCCACAAATGAATACAGATGTAGCTGTTCCAGGTCTGAACAGGACAAATGCTTTGCGGCTTAGAGTTAATATTGCATCGCTTTCAACACAAGACAGAATTATAGGCATCTTAAATTCCTACGACGACCTGATCGAAAACAACCGCAGGCGGATTCAACTGCTTGAACAATCCGCACGGCTGCTCTACAAGGAGTGGTTCATCAGCCTCCGTTTTCCCGGTCACGAACATGTCAAAATTAACAACGGTGTTCCAGAGGGGTGGGAGAGAACAACACTCGGTGAATTTGCACCGTTGAAATATGGCAAGGCACTGAAAGCTGACAGCCGAGTATTTGGGCAAGTTGTCGTGTATGGTTCCAGCGGGATTGTCGGGCACCATGACAAATCCCTTGTCAGCGGGCCAGCGATTATTCTCGGCAGAAAGGGGAATGTGGGAAGCGTTTACTGGAGTCCGGGCGATTGCTGGCCTATCGACACAGTCTATTACATCAAAAGAGAGCCTGCTTTGCGCTACCTTTTTTATGCCCTGCTCAACATGCCATTTATCAGCACAGATGTAGCCGTTCCGGGGCTTAATCGCGATTTTGCCCACAGTTTAAAGCTTCTTTTGCCCAGTAACCTCGTACTCGGATTGTTCGAAGAGATTGTAGAGCCTCTTCATCGCCAAATTGAAACTCTTGAGAAACAAATAACCTCATTGGCCAAAGCTCGCGACATTCTTCTCCCGCGCCTGATGAGCGGGGAGGTGGTGGTATGAGTATTGCGCACATTATTATCAAGTTATTGACACAATTGGCCCGAATAAAGGGTGTTGCGTCAATAACTTGCGTCAATAACTTCTGGGATAAATCTCTAAACTATTGTTTTAAAGTATTTTGCAATATTGACGTTGTTTGTCAAAATGTCAATAAAGTGTCAATAGATGGTCGATATCTTCTCAGCCGATCTTGTCATCTATCCTTGATGAAGGTTGCGACATGGCAACCGCATAAGGTAGCTACCATGTTGTTACAACAGATGCTTCAAGGGTTCCAAAACCTCGATTTTCGTTCTGAGCCCTGTGGTCGTCTTGTTCTGCGGCTTTCTTTTGGCCAGGATTTTTATTTTTACAAGGTTTCTGCCTGATATTCCGATGTATTCTTTGCTGATTTTTTGATGTATTGCTTTTGTTTTGCTATAATCATATTACTTTATCCGATAACAAAAATAGAGAATCTGTTTGACAGAAATCATAAACTGTTGCTATCATTACAATTGAAGACAACAGGCATACGCTGATGAAATATTTTGATTGGAATGATGATAAAAATGATTTACTCAAAAAAGAGCGAGGAGTCTCCTTTGAGTAGGTTGAACTGGCAATAGCTTCCGGAAAGCTGCTCGACCGCATAAGACATCCAAACCAGGAAAAATATCCAAACCAGAAAGTTTTTCTGGTAGAGCTTGAAAATTATGTCTATTCAGTACCGTACGTTGAAGATGAAGAAAAAATATTTTTGAAAACGATAATACCAAACAGTAAAGCAACAAAGAGATATCTTGGAGAAAAAAATGAAAAAGACGACATACTTTGATAAAGATGAACAAGAATTAGCGGAATCACTTGAAAAGGAGAACTGGATATCCGATCTTGACACGAAAGAAAAAAGTCAATATGAAAAGAATGCACTCTATAGCCTGAACACACAACAACAAATCAACATAACAATGAGTGAGCGCGATGTAATGAAAATTCGTGCCAAGGCGGTCGAAGAAGGTATTCCATATCAATCTTTTATCGAAAATTCGCGGAAAACCTCGCCCTTCAGGGCGGGGATGGATAGCGTGGCCACTGCAAGTGGCCTGTTTGTGGGCCCAGCATGGGCAAAATCTTGGAGGTGGAAGTCCTCCCGTGAGTTGACCACAACGCTCCCT
>CAILXB010000250.1 GCA_903838025.1 uncultured Chlorobiaceae bacterium | reverse complement strand
GAAGTGATGCCGGGCATCCAGGGCGGTCCCCTGATGCACATCATCGCTGGCAAGGCGGTCGCTTTTGGTGAGGCGCTTCAGCCCGCATTCCGCGACTATGCGGCTCAGGTCATCAAAAATGCTGCAGCGATGGCGGCAAAGTTTTTGGCTCTCGACTATAACATTGTCAGCGGTGGAACCAAAAACCATCTCATGCTGCTTGATTTGCGTAACAAGGGCGTTACCGGCAAGGTTGCCGAGAACCTCCTGCACGCAGCAGGCATCACCGTCAACAAGAATATGGTGCCTTTTGACGATAAATCGCCCTTTGTGACGAGCGGTATCCGCATCGGTACCCCCGCCATGACAACAAGAGGAATGCAGGAGGCCGATAGCACCCTTATTGTTGAGCTTATCGACCGGGTTATCTCATCGGCTGAAAAGGCTGATGTTGCTGAAGTCTGCCGCACTGTCCGTGAGGAAATCAAGGCACTCTGCCTGCGCAACCCGATTGAAGGGTACAACGTGTAGGTATTTGTATAAGCCTCACCCCGCATTGTTAATGGTGCGGGGTGAAGGTTGTCAACTGTTTTCGAGAATGGAGGTGATCATTTTTTTGAGATCACGTGAGGTTTTCTGGATTTTCTTATCGAGCACAATCTTCTCCCTCAACAGCTCAATTTCGCGATCCGTATTATTTTCAACCCGAATGCTTTCGGTGAGACGGTTTTTTTGAGCCACCAGGGGTTCAAGAATAAGGTTTTTGAAGCCGTCAAGGAACATCGCAAGGCACCGCTTCGCGTTGTCGGCGTGGACGTTGGATTGTTCGAGCCACTTTTTGCTGATGGGCTGCTCAATGAGCAAGCTGGCGGCAAGATCTCTTGATTCAGGAGTGCTGAACTGGCTTATCTCCGTCGCAATATCGATTCTCTCTTCCGGATTGCTGGCCGTGGCCTGGTAACGGCGGATCAGATGGGTAAAAATCTGCTGTGCCACCCGGTGTGGCAACTCCAGCATCTCTTCATGCGAAGCAGCAAATTCGAGCACGGTATTTCCGTACTGGGTGCTCTCAAGCAGCGCTTTCAAAAAGGTCTTTTCGAGTACGGAGAGCTCCGCTTCAGGCTTGCGTGGTGGCGCCACCTCCTGCCGGCTCTCCTCTGTTGATCTTCTCTTTTCCTGTACCGCCTTTTCACTGCCAAGAAGTTCCTTGAGCGCCTCCTGGGTTATGGCAAGTTTTTTCGACAGCTCCTGCAAATAGAGCTCCTGGCGGATACGGTCAGGAATGAGTGAGATGGTGTGTACCATTGTCCTGATCGCTTTGGTCTTTGCTTCAGGCTGCTCAAAATTTCCCGATTCCTTAAAAAAACGGAGCTGAAAATCCTGAAACGAAAGCATCTTCTCTTCAGCAAACTGCAAAAATTTTTGACGCCCCTCACGACGAACAAACGTGTCGGGATCGTCACCTTTTGGAAGCATGATGACGAAGGGGGTGAGGTTTTCAGCCAGAAGGGTGTCGATACCTCTCATCATCGATTTTTGTCCCGCCGAGTCGGCATCATACATGAAGAGCACGCGGTTGGTGTAACGCGTCAAAATTTTTGCCTGATAGCGTGTCAGCGAAGTGCCGCATGAGGCTATCGCATTGGTCATACCCGCCTGATGCAGGGCCAGAACATCCATGTATCCCTCAACAAGCAGTGCGCTCTCCATCCGACGGATCTCATTTTTGGCAGCATGAAGCCCATAGAGGAGCTTTGATTTTTCAAAGAGCTTGCTCTCCTGTGAATTGAGGTACTTGGGCGTTTGTGTATCCTTTTCAAGAGTGCGCCCGCCAAAGCCAACAACAGTACCGCCAACAGAAAAAATGGGAAAGATCACCCTGTTGCGGAAGGTGTCATACCAGGAGTTCCCCTGTTTCTTCGCTGTGATGAGTCCGAGATCAACAAGCTGCTCCTGTGCTATGCCCGCCCGCTTTGCTTCGGTGAAGAGATGATCCCATGCGTCAGGCGCATAGCCAAGACCAAAGGTCTGGATCGTCTGTTCTGTCAACCCCCGTTCAGTTGTCAGGTAGGTATAACCCGTTTTTCTCTCTGCGCTTGAGAGTTTTGCGTGAAAAAATTTTGCTGCCCAGCGGAGGGTCTCTGTCAGGCTCTCTTCCTGCGCCGATTTTGGCTCTTTTTTTTCGGTAAAGCGGGTGAGGTCGAAGCCTGAGCGCCGGGCAACCAGTTCAACCGCTTCAGGAAAGGGGAGCTTTTCCATCTCCATGACAAAGGAGAATACGTTGCCAGCTTTGCCGGTCGAAAAACATTTGTAAATTTGATTGTCTGGAAAAACAAAAAATGAGGGGGTTTTCTCCGCAGTGAAGGGGGAGAGCGCTTTGTAGTTGCGTCCCGAAGGCTGAAGCGTCAGGTAATCAGAGATAACTTCAACAATGTCTGCCGTCTGCCGTACCTCATCAACGATTGCCGGAGGGATCATGCGCCTGTAGGTCTGGAATATTGTTGCAGGAACACGTGCTTTTTTCCTTTATTGAACGATTACTGTTGAAAAATTGCCAGCTTATTTACTAACTTGACACTCGGTACCTTTCATATCTTGACAGGGCTCTGCCGTTAAACTTTTTTGGGGCTCAGCATCGGGTACCGGGTTTGGGTTGCTTTCAAAGCTGTGTCACAGTATAGCAAATTGCAAGGTGGTTCATAACGCTTCGTTTACCTCTCAGAATAGTCAAAAAAAAATAAGAGTCTATGAAACAGGGTTTTTTTACGGGGATACTCATTGCAGTAACCTACGCGGTCTCTCTGCTCTTTTATGTCTGGATGGGCACCACTCCGCCTGAGTCTATTTTTCATGCTATATGGAAGGGCGGCCCGGTTGTCTCTGTGCTTATGGCGCTTATTCTGATGCTCGTTGCTTACATCGTTGAGCGTATCATTGCCCTGAACAAAGCATCGGGAAAGGGAAATATTCCTGAATTTGTGCGGAGCCTCAAACAGGATATCGACAAAGGGCTTATTGACCAGGCCATTGCCAAATGTGACGCCCATCAAAGTTCCCTTGCAGCCGTTTTGCGCTCAGTGCTTGACCGGTATAAAATGCTTGTGGCCTATAATGTTACTGATCGCGAAAAAAAGATCAGTGATATGGAAAAGGCGGTCGAAGAGGCCACGGTGATGGAGATGCCGCTTCTCGAAAAAAACCTTGTAGCTATCTCTACCATTGCTTCCATCTCCACCATGGTTGGTCTTCTTGGAACAACACTTGGCATGATCCGCGCCTTTGCGGCCATGGCAACCAGCGGAGCCCCTGATGCCGTGCAGCTTTCGCTTGGCATCTCTGAAGCGCTTTTCAACACTGCAATCGGTATTCTTGGCGGTATTATGGGTATTGTCACCTACAACGTCTTTACCAGCAGGGTAGACCGTTTCAGCTACCTGATTGATGAAGCCGCTTTTTATATTATACAGACTCTCGGAACCGGTAAACCGGAATAATCGCTGATGTCGAGAATCAAGGCTAAACGGATCGGGTTCCGGATTGATATGACTCCGATGGTGGATGTCGCATTTCTCCTGTTGACCTTTTTTATGCTGACTACCAAGTTTCGTCCTCCCGAGGTTGTATCGATCGATCTTCCTTCATCTCATTCGCAGGTGAAGCTTCCCGAGTCAGATGTTCTGACTGTGACGGTTGGTGGCGACAACTCATTTTTTATGGGGGTCTCCTCACAGCAGACGAGGGTAAAAATTTTTAATTCCGTTGTGCAACCCAAGCTTCAGAAAGCAGGGTTCTCTGCTGTTGCTGTTGCAGATTCCCTGAAAAAATTTAAACTGGCCGAAAATTTCCGCGTCGATCGTGATGAGCTCGACCGTTTTGTGGTTATGGCACGCTTTGCCGACCAGAAGCTTCGTCCGGTTATTCGCGCTGATGCCGATGCAGGTTTTGATGCGGTGAACCATGTCATCAAGGTGTACAAAAAGGCAAACATGCTCACCTTTAACCTCATTACCGTTCTCGAAAGGGAGGTTCGCTGATTATGGGTATTGTTGATTCCCCAGGTGGACGTCGCACTTCAAAAAAAGGGAGAAGGCGTTCAAAGAGGATCGGGTTTCATCTCGACATGACGCCGATGGTTGATGTGGCATTTCTTCTGCTCACCTTTTTCATGCTGACAACGACCTTTTCAAAATCCAATACGATGGAGATCAACATGCCTCCCGAAAAGGTGGAGGTGAAGGTTGTTGAGTCGAATGTGATGACACTCAGGATTGCCGATAACGTTATGGCTTATTGCTCGCTTGGCAACGAAGCGCCCCGTAAAATCCCCCTTTACGATCCCGCCGACACGCATCAGTTAGCTTTGAGCGGAGAGTTGCGCCAGCTTTTAAAGCAGCAGACGGCGGCGAATGCAAAACTGGTTATTGTGGTCAAGATCAGCGAAAAGGCGAAGTACAAACATCTGGTCGATATTATTGACGAACTGAACCTCATGAAAATTGACAGGTTCAGTCTGGATGATTATACCGATCAGGATGCAGT
>CAILXB010000249.1 GCA_903838025.1 uncultured Chlorobiaceae bacterium | reverse complement strand
GAATCTTTCTCTTTTCTTAACAAATAACCAAGCGGAATAAGATATGTCTACAACAGTCAGGCCTGATGAGGTTTCATCCATACTTCGCAAGCAGCTTGCCGGTTTTGAGTCTGAAGCAGAGGTGTATGATGTGGGGACAGTGCTGCAGGTCGGCGATGGTATTGCTCGTGTATATGGTTTATCGAAGGTTGCTGCAGGCGAGCTTCTGGAGTTTCCGAACAACGTGATGGGGATGGCTTTAAACCTTGAAGAGGACAATGTCGGCGCTGTCTTGTTTGGTGAATCAAATCTTGTAAAAGAGGGCGACACGGTTAAAAGAACCAGTATTTTGGCTTCAATCCCGGTTGGTGAGGCCATGCTTGGCCGGGTCATCAATCCTCTTGGTGAGCCAATTGATGGCAAAGGCACCATTGAAACAGAGATTCGCCTTCCTCTTGAACGTCGTGCTCCTGGAGTCATTTACCGCAAATCGGTACATGAGCCACTGCAGACCGGTCTCAAGGCTATTGACTCGATGATCCCGATTGGCCGCGGGCAGCGCGAACTTATCATTGGTGACCGTCAGACCGGAAAAACTGCTGTGGCTATTGATACCATCATCAACCAGAAAGGCAAGGGCGTCTTCTGTATCTATGTCGCTATCGGTCTGAAAGGATCGACGGTAGCCCAGGTTGTCAATACCCTGGAGAAATATGATGCGATGTCCTATACTACGGTTATTTCTGCGACGGCATCCGATCCTGCACCGCTGCAGTTTATCGCTCCATTTGCTGGCGCTACCCTTGGTGAGTATTTCCGCGATACGGGTCGTCATGCCCTGGTTGTCTATGATGATCTTTCCAAACAGGCTGTTGCTTACCGTCAGGTATCTCTGCTTCTTCGTCGTCCGCCGGGACGTGAAGCCTATCCTGGCGACGTTTTCTACTTACACTCCCGCCTGCTTGAAAGAGCTGCGAAGATAACTGATGATATTGAGGTCGCAAGGAAAATGAACGATCTTCCTGATGCTCTCAGGCCACTGGTCAAGGGAGGCGGAAGTCTTACTGCGCTACCGGTTATCGAAACACAGGCAGGTGACGTTTCGGCTTATATTCCGACCAATGTGATCTCCATCACCGATGGCCAGATCTTTCTTGAATCGAATCTTTTCAACTCCGGTCAGAGGCCTGCTATCAACGTTGGTATCTCCGTCTCCCGTGTTGGTGGTAGCGCCCAGATCAAGGCGATGAAGAAGGTTGCCGGTACTCTTCGTCTCGACCTGGCGCAGTTCCGTGAACTTGAGGCTTTCTCGAAATTCGGTTCCGATCTCGATAAAACCACCAAGGCTCAGCTCGACAGGGGTGCACGACTTGTCGAAATCCTGAAGCAGGGCCAGTATATTCCCATGCCGGTGGAAAAACAGGTTGCCATTATTTTCCTTGGTACCCAGGGTCTGCTTGATTCGGTTGACTTGCGTTTTATCCGCAAGTTTGAGGAAGAGTTCCTCAGTATGCTTGAGATCAAGCACAGTGACATGCTCGCCAAAATTGCCGAGAGCGGTGCGCTTGAGGCTGATGCGGCAGGTAAGCTCAAGGAAATTGCACTCAAATTTGTGACAGCTTTTAAGGAAAAGAATAAGGCGTAAGAGCGTAGTGATACGAGCAGGGTTTTCAAGCAATTTTTTAACAGTCCCGTAATACATGCCTACATTAAAGGATATACGTGTACGAATCAAAGGGGTAAAGTCTACACAGCAGGTCACCAAGGCGATGAAGATGGTGGCCGCTGCGAAGCTGAGAAGGGCCCAGGAGCGGGCTGTGATGGCCCGGCCTTATGCCAAGAAGCTGAAGGAGATGCTTGGTTCCCTCTCTGCAAAGGTAGATACTTCACTTAACCCCATGCTTTCCGCTCGTCCGGAGGTTAACAGGGTTCTTGTGATTCTTGTCACTGCCGACAGGGGGTTGTGCGGTGCGTTCAATACCAATGCCATCAAGCTTGCGCATAAAATCATTCATGAGGATTATGCCGCCATTCACAGCAAGGGCGGAGTGAGCCTTATTTGTGCTGGCAGCCGCGGGTTTGATTTTTACAGGAAGAGAGAGTACAAAATAGTCAAGGGTTATTCGGCAGTTTTTCAGCACCTTGATTTCAGTACGGCAAAAGAGATTGCCGATATCGCCTCGGGCATGTATCTGCGTGGCGAGGTTGACAGGGTGGTGGTTGCCTATAATGAATTCAAGTCGGTGCTTGCACCGAACTTGAGAGAGGAGGTGATTCTGCCTATTGCTCCTGAAGTTTCAGACAAAGAGAGCAGCAGCGATTATATCTATGAGCCCTCACCAGCGGCCATTATCGACGTTCTGGTACCCAAGCATCTCAATACACAGATATGGAGAATGATGCTTGAGTCGAATGCTGCAGAGCAGGCGGCCCGTATGTCGGCGATGGATTCTGCTACTGAAAATGCCAAAGAGCTTATGCGGACGCTCAACATTAGTTACAACCGTGCACGGCAGGCGGCGATTACGACCGAGCTGAGCGAAATTGTTTCAGGTGCTGATGCCTTGACGAACTGATTGTCTCATTGACGTTACTTCTTGATTAAAGCGCCTGCAAAGGCGCTTTTTTTTTGCTCCTGTTGTCACTCATTCAGGAAATGATTTATATTTTGCAAGTTAATGGTCAGGTTGTTCGGTTTCTTTTCATATTCAATTCACAGGCATGGGCAGGAGCATGAAGATATACAAGTTTGGAGGTACCTCTTTGGGGTCAGCCGGGCGAATTAAAAAAGTCGCTGATATTATTGCCGGTGCGCTGCATGAAAGCAAGCTGATTGTGGTGGTTTCGGCCATTCACCGTGTTACCGATCTTTTGCTTGAATCGGCCACAAAGGCTTGCAGTGGCGAAAGCCTTTATCGCAGTACACTCGAAGAGGTTGATCATCTTCATCTCTCTATAGCCAGTGATCTTTTTGCGGGTGCGTTGCTTGATGAGGTCACCGTAGCCCTTCGTGCTGAACTTTCAGAGTTGAATGATATTGTGCAGGGAGTTTTTCTGCTCAGGGAACTCTCTGAAAAAAGCCAGGCAGCAGTGCTTGGGTTTGGTGAGCGTCTTTCTTCCCTTATGGTCAGCCGTTACCTGCAAGAGCGCGGTATTGCATCGTTCTCTCTTGATGCCCGCAAACTGATTGTGACCGATGCTAATTATGCCGATGCCCGTGTCGATATCCACGCATCCGAATTGCATATCAAAAAAGAGCTTGCCTCTTTTGATGGTGTGCCTGTCGTGACCGGATTTATTGCCGCAGCGCCGGATGGTTCATCGACGACGCTGGGTCGTGGTGGTTCCGATTATACCGCATCTCTTCTTGGTGCCGCTCTTGGTGCCGCAGAAATCTGGATATGGAGTGATGTTGACGGCTTTTTCAGTGCAGATCCCAAGCGGGTTCGGGATGCCCGGATTTTGCCCCATATCAGTTATTCGGAGGCAATGGAACTCTCTCATGCCGGAGCGCGGGTGCTCCATCCTCTTGCGGTTCAGCCTGCCATGAAGGCGGGTATTCCCCTGTTGATCAAAAATTCGTTCAATCCTGCAGCAAAAGGGACGCGCATTGAGCGAGCCACACCTACAGCGAGCAGCGGTACGCTGCCGGTAACAGGATTGACCTCAATCAACAAGGTTGTGCTCCTGAATTTGTCGGGCAGCGGGATGGCCGGTGTTCCGGGCGTTGCCTCACGCCTCTTCAGTTGCCTGGCCCGCCACCGAATCAATATAATATTCATATCACAGGCCTCATCCGAGCAGTCGATCACCCTTGCCATCACCCCATCCCAGGCGGCAATAGCGAAAAAAATACTGGAGGAGGTGTTCCGTGCAGAGATCGAATCCCGTCAGATTGAGCCCCTTGTGATCCGTCGTAACCTCGCTCTTATTGCCGTGGTGGGCAATAATATGTCAGGTCATCCGGGTGTTTCGGCCCAATTGTTTGAAACGCTTGGTAAAAACGGTATCAATGTTATTGCCGTTGCGCAGGGTGCCAATGAGATGAATATCTCTCTGGTTATTGATGCCCATGATGAGGACAAGGCGCTGAACTGCATTCATGAATCCTTTTTTCTCTCACAGCGCAAGGTGCATCTCTTTATTGCCGGCACCGGTACGATTGCAAAGAGCTTGATTGGCCAGATCAGTGCCCATCGGCTCAACCTGCAACAGGAGAATGACCTTGACGTGGTGGTGTGCGGGATGGCCAATACACGCGAAATTGCCATCGACAGTAACGGTATCGACCTTCAGAACTGGCAGGAGGCTCTTTTGCCAAGAGCTGATCATCCAGGTATTGAGGGGTATATGCAGCTCATCAGGGAGAGAAACCTGCACAACACTATCTTTGTTGACTGCACGGCCAGTGCGAAAGTGGCTGAAATTTATCCTGACCTGCTGCTTGCCAATATTTCGGTGGTGACGGCCAACAAGCTCGGTATGGCTGGCCCCTGGCCCCTTTACCGAAGCATCCGGGATGCCCAGAAGAAAAGTAATGCCCGTTTTCTTTATGAAACCAATGTGGGCGCGGGATTGCCGATCATCAACACGCTCAATGACCTGAAAAACAGTGGCGACAAGATTATCAGTATTGAGGGTGTACTGTCTGGTACGTTGAGTTTTATTTTCAATGAACTTCGTAAAGGTGGCCGTTTCAGCGAAATTGTCCGTCGTGCCCAAGAGGCAGGCTATACCGAGCCTGACCCACGCGATGATCTTTCCGGTGCTGATTTTGCCAGGAAGTTCCTCATTCTTGGTCGTGAACTTGGCTTTACGCTTGAATATAGTGATGTGGTTTGTGAGAGCCTTGTGCCTGAAGAGTATCGTGGCGAGATGTCGGTATCAGAATTTCTTGATCGTTTGTCAGGTATTGACAGTTGGTATGCCAATGCCATAGCAGAGGCCGCCAAGGAGGGTATGACGATTGCTTATGCTGGTGAAATCAGGGATGGAAAGGCGAGCATCGGGGTGAAACGGCTTCCACTTGCCAGTCCGATTGCCGGCCTCAGTGGATCTGAAAATATGGTAGTTTTTACCACCGAGCGCTATCGGGCAACTCCACTTGTGGTACGGGGTCCCGGTGCAGGCGGGGAGGTGACGGCAGGCGGCGTTTTTGCCGATATCCTGCGAATTGCAAGTTATCTTGTTTGAGGAGAAGAGATTATGCGTGCGGAGATTGTGTCTGTCGGAGATGAATTGCTGAAAGGGCTGAGGGTTAATACCAATGCTGCATTTATGGCCGCAGCTCTTGCGGGCATAGGTGTGCCGGTTGGCCGGATTGTTGCCTGTTCTGACACTGAAGAGGAGATTGCGGCGGTGTTTGCCGAATCGCTTGAACGGGCCGACATTGTGCTTGTTACAGGAGGCCTCGGCCCTACACGCGATGACCGGACCAAAAAGGTTGCCCGGCAACTTCTCGGCAGAGGACTCGAACTGAGTGAGGAGGCTTTTGCCACTCTTGCCGACCGGGCAGGGCAGAGAGGAGTGGAGATGACGGAGTCACTTCGTGATCAGGCAATGGTGGTTGAAGGCTCTCATGTCATTGCCAATACGAAGGGAACGGCGGCGGGGATGATTCTCCAGTGTGGAGAGCAGTTTCAGAACCACTATCTGGTACTGATGCCCGGTGTGCCGTCCGAAATGAAGGCCATGATGGAGCTCACGGTTCTTCCCTTTTTTGCAGCACTTTCAGATACCGTTATTCGTCATACCCCAATCAAAACGGTTGGTGTTGGTGAAACGACGCTTGCCGACATGATTGTCGATATTGAAGATGCCCTTCCCGCCGGGACAACCCTTGCCTATCTGCCTCATGCGGCGGGTGTCACCCTGATGATCACTACCCTTGGCCGAGAGCAAGAGCAGGTGGAGCGTGATAACCGCACGGTTGTTGAGGCCATTGTCCAGCGGTCCGGGAAGTCTATCTATGCAACCAGCGAAATCTCGCTTGAGGCGACAATAGGTGCAATGCTCTCTGCCGGAGGGCTTACGGTCGCAGTGGCAGAATCCTGTACCGGCGGTCTTGTGGCAAGCCGATTGACCGATGTGCCGGGCTCATCATGCTATTTTCTTCAGGGTTTTGTGGTCTACAGCAACCAGGCAAAAGAGAGAAGTCTGGGGGTTCCCGGAGAGATCATCGAAAGATTCGGGGCGGTGAGTGAAGAGGTTGCCCGGGCAATGGCCGTTGGGTGCCTTGAAAAAAGCGGGGCCGATTTTGCCCTTTCGACCACGGGTGTTGCCGGTCCTGCGGGAGGCTCACCTGAAAAACCGGTCGGTACGCTCTGCCTGGCCATTGCAAGCAAAGCTTCGGGTCTTCTGCACTCCAAAACACTTCTGATGCATGGAGATCGGGAGGTGAACAAGCTCCGTTTCAGCGAAGCCGTTCTGCGTGAACTTTGGGAATGTTTGCGTCCTGCGTAGCCCCGCTTCTATTGTCTGGGGTCGGGCCACTTGCAACATTAATTATCATTTTTGTGAAAAGGGAGCTTTTTTATCGATAAATTGAAAAACTGATAAAAGTTTTCACCTCTTTTGCGCAAAGAAAATAGTTCTCCTATTGTATGGCAAGAATAGCAAGATTACCGGATAGAGTTGCGAATAAAATTTCTGCTGGGGAAGTTGTTCAGCGTCCGGCCTCAGTTGTCAAGGAGCTCCTTGAAAATTCCATTGATGCTGGTGCCAGCAGGATAACGGTTGCCATCAAGGATGCTGGAAAAGAGCTGATCCGTATTGTGGATGATGGCGCGGGAATGGTACGCGAAGATGCACTGTTGTGTGTAGAACGTTTTGCAACAAGCAAAATTACCGGGGTCGAGGATCTCGACACGCTGCAGAGCCTTGGTTTCAGGGGAGAGGCTCTTGCGAGTATCTCTTCCGTGTCGCATTTCGAACTGAAAACTCGTACAGCAAAAGAGACTCTTGGTTTGCGATTCCGCTACGAGGGGGGAGTTCTCGTCGAGGAATCAGGGGTACAGGGGGAGCAGGGTACGACCATCAGTGTCAGAAATCTCTTTTATAATGTTCCAGCCCGCCGCAAGTTTTTGAAGTCGAACGCGACCGAGTACAACCATATTTTCGAGATTGTCAAGTCGTTTGCTTTGGCCTACCCGGAAATTGAGTGGCGAATGTACAGTGATGACGAGGAGCTTTTTCATCTGAAGCGCCCGGATATTCTGGAGCGGCTCAATGTTTTTTATGGTGATGATTTTGCCGCTGGCATGATTGAGCTTGCTGAGGAGAATGATTACCTCTCTATCAGGGGCTTTTTGGGCAAGCCTGCAATGCAGAAACGCCGAAAACTTGACCAGTATTTTTTTATCAATCGCCGCCTTGTCCAGAACAGGATGCTTTCACAGGCTGTTCAGCAAGCTTATGGTGATTTGCTCGTTGAGCGCCAAACCCCGTTTGTGCTGCTTTTTCTCTCCATAGACCCGTCACGGGTTGATGTCAATATGCATCCTGCAAAGCTTGAAATCCGCTTTGATGATGAGCGCAATGTGCGTAACATGTTCTATCCGGTTATCAAGCGGGCCATTCAGTTGCATGATTTTTCTCCTGATCTTGTCGTCACAGAGAGTGACCAGCTCAATTCTGCTCAGGGGATGGATTCGCCAGCCAGAAAGTTTTCGTTCCCCGATATTCCGCATCGTTCTATCACCACAGGTGACCTCTATCGCAATTACCGTGAAGGGGCTTTTGGTGAATCTGCCGCATCACGCCATTTACCACTTTTGCATCAGGCCGAAATGTTTCCGCACCAGGCGGTTGCCGGGTACGCTGTGCCGTCAAACGGACTACAGGAGGGAGATGAGGTGCTCTCATCTATTCTGCTCGCACCTCTCTATGATGACGACGTGGTTCCAGTTCCGAAAAATTCTGAACCCAAAATATGGCAACTGCATAACAAGTATTTGATTTGTCAGATTAAGACGGGAGTAATGATTATTGATCAGCATGTGGCGCACGAACGGGTGCTCTATGAGCGTGCTGTTGATGTCATGAACCAGAATGTTCCAAACTCTCAGCAGTTACTCTTTCCCCAGAAGGTAGAATTTCGTCCCTGGGAGTATGAAATTTTTGAGGAGATTCGTGACGATCTCTACAGGCTTGGTTTTAACTTGAGGCTTTTTGGCAATAAAACCATCATGATTGAGGGGGTTCCCCAGGATGTCAAGCCGGGCACCGAAGTGACGATTTTGCAGGATATGATTGCCGAATATCAGGACAACGCATCCAAACTCAAGCTCGACAAGCGGGATAACCTTGCAAAGTCCTACTCGTGCCGCAATGCCATTATGGCGGGGCAGAAACTTTCACTTGAAGAGATGCGCTCCCTTATCGACAACCTTTTTGCTACCCGTGAGCCATACTCTTGCCCGCATGGAAGGCCGGTCATTATCAAGCTTTCACTCGACCAGCTCGACAAGATGTTTGGAAGAAAATGAGGGAGGTGGTTGCATGTTTGCCTAAAAAGAGTAAATTCATCACCATGCCCTTGTAGCTCAGTGGATAGAGCAACAGTTTCCTAAACTGTAGGTCGGCGGTTCGAGTCTGCCCGAGGGCACTTTTCTTTAAGCTGCTTCTGTTGCACCATTGCCTCTCTTTTTATTTTCTCGCAGTTAAAGCTGTCAGCCATGAGTATGAAGCGTTTCAAAACTCTTTTAGCCATTCTGTTGCTGCTTTTTGTTGCCGATATTGCACGCTATCTGGTCTATCCTGATGTAGGATTTCTTGTTGAAAACAATCCTGTAAAAACAGCCTTTATGGAGTCGCGTGAAGCCGAGTGGCAACGTGCAGGGCTTAAGGATAAAAAAATTCAGCAGAAATGGGTGTCTCTTGGTCATGTTTCCCAGAATCTCATCAAGGCGGTTCTGATTGGTGAGGACGACAAGTTCTGGCATCACGAGGGGTTTGATTATCAGGCGATTGAGCGGGCGATAGAGAAAAACATTATGGCGAAGAAATTCAAGATGGGTGGCAGTACCATCAGCCAGCAGCTTGCCAAAAATCTTTACCTCTCTCCCTCCAAAAATCCGGTACGCAAAATCAAGGAAGCTATTCTTACCTGGAGGCTTGAAAAAACGCTCTCCAAACGCCGAATTCTTGAACTTTATGTCAATGTTGCCGAATGGGGTGACGGTATTTTCGGTATTGGTCAGGCAGCGCGTCATTACTACGGTGTCAGTGCGGCCAGTTTGACGGCACGACAGGCATCAAAACTTGCTGCGATACTTCCGAACCCGATTATTTATTCCCCTAAGGGTTCATCCCGTTATGTTCGTAGTCGCTCCAATATTATCTACGCCATTATGCGAAAGAGGGGAATTGTAGTGCCTGATTACAGGGCGGTGATGGCCCTTACGCCAGATACTACAGCGGTTGTTGATTCTGTTGTGATTGGGGTTCCTGAGTATTTGCTTGAGCAGGCTGCCTCATCAGACAGCAGTGTCAGTAAGGCTTCTCAAGGAGATGGAGCGTTTCCAGAGGGAAGGGGGGATGAAGCAATGCCTCAAAAACCTTTAGAGAGTGGAAGCAAGGGTGCACCCTGATTGCACTGTGAGCACACCCTTGCGTTGTGTTGTTTTCCGGAAAGAGACAGCTACCGTTTTTGCTCCTGTTTACTGTAATTCGAATGATGATTTGTCCATTCCGCAGACCGGGCAGACCCAATCATCGGGAATTTCGTCGAATGGGGTTCCCGGCTTTACGCCGCCATCAGGATCGCCGACTTCGGGATCATAAACATAGCCACATGGTACACAGATCCATTTTTCCATTGCTGATTTTCCGTTTTAAATGAAGAAAGTATAAAGCACAACCGCCCATGGGCAAAAAATTGCCCTGTTGACATTACAAAGCGATACGGACGGTTAAACGTTCATTGGCCAACTTTAAAAAGAGATAAGGAAAAACCCAGCATGGCACAATCACCCTATTCAAAATTTGATAACACTGAATTGATTCTGCGCGATGAACTGGCCATCGACCGGACAATCCTCGCAAATGAACGAACCCTGCTTGCCTACCTTCGTTCAGGAGTTTCATTGGTCATCGCTGGAGTCTCCATGATGCACTTCTCCCAGACTGACTGGTTTCAAGCGGTCGGAGTTGCATGTATACCGCTCGGCGTGATCACCGCTATTTTTGGCGTTGCCCGCTACCGCATCATCAACCGTTCCATTTCCGCTGTCAGGAGGCAGTTGCCAACGCGCAACAATGCAAATTGTTGTGAGACCCAGTCATTAGTCTGAATTTCACAACAACTGCAAATAACAAGCGCTTTTTTTGGGGGGGGTAGCGTTAATACCACCCTCTAAGTTTCATTGCTTCGGCTACTCGTTCGATGGCGACGATGTAGGCGCCCAGCCGGTTATGGACATCATATTTGCGGGATGCTTTGTGTACCGCGCTGAAGGCGGTTTTCATCTTTTTTTCAAGGCGTTTGTGCACCTCATCCTCTTCCCAGTAGTATCCATAGGAGTTTTGCACCATTTCGAACCAGGAGACGGTTACACCACCGGCATTACAGAGAAAATCGGGAATGACATAGCATCCGTTTTTGTAAAGAATGGCATCTGCTTCAGGTGTTGTCGGGCCGTTGGCTAGTTCAGCGATAATTTTGGCCTTGACTCTCTGTGCGTTATTTCCGGTGATAACCTCTTCAAGTGCAGAGGGAAACAGCACGTCAACGTCAAGTTCAAGCAGCGCTTCATTGGAGATGTACTCGGCTTCCGGAAAACCGGCGACAGAGCCAGTCTGTTCTTTATGGGCCATAACATTCTCATACCATAATCCATCAGGATTGTAAATGCCCCCTTTTGAGTCTGAAACGGCCACAATTTTCATGCCGAGCAGCTCTACGGCAAGTTTGTGGGCAAATGAACCTGCGTTGCCATATCCCTGAATGGCAGCGGTCTTGCCTTTAATATCAATGCCAAGTTCATCGGCAGCATCACGAACACAGTAGATTCCGCCTCTTGCCGTTGCGTCACCTCTGCCGGCAGAACCGCCGAGTGCAAGGGGTTTTCCGGTGATGACACCAAATTCGTTGTGTCCCTGCATCATGGAATATTCGTCGGCCATCCATGCCATAATCTGCGGTGTTGTGTAGACATCAGGGGCCGGGATATCCTTTTTCGGGCCAAGAATGCCGCCGACCTGGCGGATGTAGGCACGGGATAACCGCTCCAGCTCACCTGCAGACATGCTTTTCGGATCGCAGATAATTCCGCCTTTGCCACCGCCGAGGGGAATATCCATGACAGAAGTTTTCCAGGTCATCCAGGCGCCAAGTGCCCTTACCGTATCAATCGTTTCATCGGGGTGAAAACGGATTCCCCCTTTATTCGGTCCACGAGCATCGTTGTACTGAACCCGGAAGCCATGAAAAATTTTTGTTTTTCCGTTGTCCATTTTTACTGGCAGGGTAACATGAAGTTCCCGTAAAGGCCAGCGGAGAAGCTCATGAGCTGCTGTGTCAAGCTCCATGACAGCAGCAGCTTCGTCAAGTTGACGTTGAGCTGTTTTGAAAGGGTTTATTGTGGATTGTGGTTCGTTCTCTTTTTTGTTACTCATGGCGATGTCCTTTTAGTTAATGAATCGAACGGCGCAGAGATACGTTGGCAGTCTCTCACATCGACTATCGGATGGAAGACTTTAGATGAACAGCGTACGGTGTATTTACTTAATAGTACATAAATGTATAAAATGTTTTTCGTTCTACCTCATTTCTGTAACATAAACAGGATTTTTGATCCCAAGGCGGCATTAAAGAGTTTATGCACACCTGTGGTACGTACTTCAGTTGATTTCAGTCAAGAGTGATGCTGCCCTCGTAAATAATTTTTGCCGGACCGGAAAGAAAGAGATTGTCCATCTCTTCATTGAACTGGACTTCAAGGGTATCTCCGCTTTTTACGGTAACCTGCACGGTGGTTGAGCTGATTTTGCCGAGGCGGTAGCTCATCAGGGCAGCGGCAACTGCGCCTGTACCGCAGGCAAGGGTCTCCTCTTCGACGCCCCGTTCAAAGGTACGGAGAGCAAGCGAGTGAGGGGAGGTAATTTCGATAAAGTTGACATTGGTGCCTTCCACAAAGAGGTCTGTTCTGTGGCGGATGCGTTTTCCGGTTTCATTTACATTAACAGAGTCAAGATCGGAGGTGTAAAGAATGGCGTGGGGAGAACCGGTATTGACTGCGTAACAGCACTCCCCGTCAATATCAAGGTCAGTTCTGAATTCCCGGGGAGGGAGCATTTTCAGTTTGACACTTTCCGTACCGAGAACCCATGCGTCGTAGCGGTTGCCATTGGCTTCAAAGGTATAAGAGTTTTCGGCTGCGGCTGCAATCCCGATGGTAGATGCAAAATAGACTGCACACCGCCCGCCGTTTCCGCACATTGAGCCAAGGAAACCGTCTGCGTTGAAGTATTTCATGCTGAATGCGTAGGCTGCGGAGGGCTCAATGAGAATAAGCCCGTCAGCTCCGATCCCGGTTCTTCTGGTGCAGAGTTTTTTGATCTGTAACGGGTTAAGATACACGGAGCGGCTCATATTGTCGATCACAATAAAGTCATTGCCGGCTCCTGAAAGTTTGCTGAACGTAATCTTCATGCAGTTTTAGGTATTCGTGATTGAAAGGTTGCTGTGGTTGCAACTTCATGACTGAGGGAGCGAATCAAGAGTCGCAACAAGCGCTTTCATGCTCTATAATAGAACAATAGCGCATCAATGCGGATGTAAAATAATTTATTATTAAATAATTTTTCTTATTTTATTCACTGTTGTACGTTGTGGTTTGTGCAGAAAAATGTCTGACTCAAACTGGTTTTGATCTGTTTTTTTATAGATTTTGAGTTTGTTGATTGTTTTTTATTGCGTTTGGATCTACAAAAAAGCTCAAAGGTACTTGTGTGGTTTTTTTGTTGAGGGTATTATCCGCTTATTGCATTGTAAGTTATATTGCAACAGTTTTCTTTTGGTTTCTTCAACCTGAATTATGTCCAAAAAAAAGGAGAGAATACAATGGCTGAACAAGTGAATCCGGCAGGAGTAAAGCCAAAGGGCACTGTCCCACCTCCAAAGGGGAACGCTCCATCCCCCAAGGGAAACGGTGCTTCAGGAGCTCCGTCCGTTATCAAGGAGCAGGATGCCTCCAAAATGAGAAGGTTTCTTTTTCAGCGAACAGAGACCCGCTCGACGAAGTGGTTCCAGATTTTTGATACCGACAAGATTGATGATGAGCAGGTCGTCGGAGCCCACCTCGCCCTGCTTGGTGTGCTCGGTTTTCTTATGGCAATTTACTACATATCAGGTATTCAGGTCTTTCCTTGGGGTGCGCCCGGTTTTCATGACAACTGGTTTTATTTGACCATCAAGCCAAGAATGGTCTCTCTCGGTATTGATACCTACAGTACCAAAACAGATGATCTTGCGTTTGCGGCAACAAAACTTCTCGAGTGGGCTGGTTTTCACTTCCTTTCTGGCTCCGTTCTTCTTTTTGGCGGATGGCGTCACTGGACCCACAATCTTACCAATCCGTTTACCGGCCGTACCGGTAATTTCCGCGACTTCAGGTTTCTTGGCAAGTTTGGTGATTTCGTTTTCGGTGGAGCAAGCGCCAAGAGCTATCGCGAAGCGCTGGGACCACACGCAGTCTACATGTCGCTGCTTTTTCTTGGCTGGGGTCTGTTGATGTGGTTTTTGCTTGGTTTTGAGCCGATTCCCAATTTCCAGACAATCAACTCAGAGACTTTCATGTCGTTTGTCTTTGCGGTTATTTTCTTTGCCATGGGTGTCTACTGGTGGAACAACCCGCCGAATGCGGCGACCCATCTGAACGATGACATGAAAGCTGCCTTCTCTGTTCACCTGACAGCAATAGGCTATATCAGCATCGCGCTTGGTGTCATCGCTTTTGTCGCTTTCCAGCAGCCATCTTTTGCGGCTTACTACAAAGAACTCGACAATCTGGTCTTTTATCTTTATGGCGAACCTTTCAACCGCGTGAGTTATAATTTTGTTCAGGAGGGTGGCAAGGTCATCTCAGGAACAAAAGAGTTTGCCGACTTCGAGGCTTTTGCCATTATGCCGAAGAACGGTGCCACATTTGGTATGGCAAGGACTGTGATTAACCTCATTACCTTCAACCACATCATTTGCGGCGTTCTTTATGTTTTTGCCGGCGTCTATCATGGTGGTCAGTATCTCCTTAAAATCCAGCTCAACGGCCTTTACAGCCAGATCAAGTCCGTCTTTATTACCAAGGGACGTGATCAGGAAGTTCAGGTCAAGATTCTGGGTACGGTCATGGCGCACTGTTTTGCAACCATGCTTTCAGTTTATGCTGTTATCGTTTGGAATACTATCTGTGAACTGAATCTTTTTGGCACGAACATTCTGATGTCGTTCTACTGGCTGAAACCGCTGCCGATTTTCCAGTGGATGTTCCGCGATCCAAGTATCAATGACTGGGTCATGGTGCATGTTATTGTTGCGGGTTCGCTCTTCTCGTTGATCGCACTTGTCCGTATTGCATTCTTTTCACATACGTCACCGCTTTGGGATGATCTTGGTCTCAAGAAAAATTCCTATTCTTTTCCTTGCCTCGGACCCGTCTATGGTGGCACCTGTGGTGTTTCGATTCAGGATCAGCTATGGTTTGCAATGTTGTGGGGAATCAAGGGGCTTTCTGCTGTTGCATGGTATATCGATGGAGCATGGATTGCTTCCATGATGTACGGTGTTCCTGCTGCCGATGCGAAGGCATGGGATTCTGTTGCAGGTCTTCATCATCACTATACGTCCGGAATTTTCTACTATTTCTGGACAGAGACCGTGAATATTTTCTCAAGTTCACATCTCTCAACAATTCTGATGATTGGCCATCTTGTATGGTTTATCAGTTTCGCTGTATGGTTTGAAGATCGCGGTTCACGTCTTGAAGGTGCTGATATCCAGACAAGGACCGTCCGCTGGCTTGGGAAGAAGTTCCTGAACCGGGATGTTAACTTCCGTTTTCCTGTGCTGACGATATCAGACTCGAAGATGGCCGGTACGTTCCTCTATTTTGGTGGTGTTTTCATGCTGGTCTTTCTTTTCATAGGCAACGGATTCTATCAAACTGATTCACCTTTGCCACCTCAGGTTGGTGATGCGGCCGTTTCTGGTCAGGTTATGCTGACACAGGTCGTAGATTATCTGATGAAGCTGATTGCTTGATTTCACATCATCGCCGAAAGGGGGGGGACTTCTTTTCGGCGATGATCTTTTGCTCCTAATCGTTTATCATGTAATTAAAGAGGAGGGTTTTTATGGCCGATCCTGTACAAAAGCCAGAGACATCGTCAGCGCCGGCAGCAAAGCAGGCAACGGCACAATCAAAAGGGTTTCCCCGGGAGCTGAATGGCAAGCTTCGGATGGAACCGCTTAATGTTAATCTTGGAAGATGCGGTGTTCCGCTGGAGTCGTTGCATCATGCGACGCAGGGTCCGCACATATCTTCAAGAGCGTCGAAGCCTGCACCAGGAGCAAAGCCAGCCGCAGGGGCAAAGCCAGCCGCAGGGGCAAAGCCGGCAGCAGGTGCAAAGCCGGCAGCAGAAGCAAAGCCAGTAGCAGGAGCAAAGCCAGTAGCAGGGGCAAAGCCAGCCGCAGGAGCAAAGCCAGCCGCAGGTGCAAAGCCGGCAGCAGAAGCAAAGCCAGTAGCAGGGGCAAAGCCAGTAGCAGGGGCAAAGCCAGTCGCAGGGGCAAAGCCAGCCGCAGGTGCAAAGCCAGCCGCAGGAGCAAAGCCAGCCGCAGGAGCAAAGCCAGCCGTAGAAGCGAAACCGGCGGCGGCTGCAGCGCCGAAAGCAGCACCTGTTGCCAAGTCGAAAGATTTTCATGCTTCGACAAGACGTCACTATTTCATTATCGAGAATCTTTGTGTGGGTTGCGGTCTCTGCCTTGACAAGTGTCCCCCCAAAGTGAATGCCATCGGTTACAAGTTTTATGGCGATGTTCAGGAAGGCGGATTCAGGTGTTATATTGACGAGGATGCCTGTATTTCCTGTTCAAACTGCTTCAAATCAGATGAGTGTCCCTCCGGAGCCCTGCTTGAAGTTCTTACTCATGGCGAAGTTCTGGACTTTAAATATACTCCGCCGAAACGACTTGATTTTGACCTGAGGTTTCTTCACCGCTTTCATCGCGAAGCGCGCTGAGAGTATTCTGGTTTTGTGAATTGTTTTATAAAAGCATTGCCTCCCCGGAAGCAATGCTTTTTTTTTGAAGATCTTTAATGCTCATGTTGGAACAAAAGAACGTTATCCTGAACACTCCCAGTCTCTCACTCTGTGATGAAGCAGCCTCTGCAAGCGAGGCACTTCTCATTATACCAACCTTCAACGAAGCAGAGAATATTGGACGACTGATTGGTGACCTCAGAGAGCGTTATGCGCGTGCGGTGGACATTCTTGTCATTGATGATAACTCTCCTGACGGAACGGCCGGGATTGTTCGTTCTTTGCAACTGACAATGAAAGGGATTCATCTGATGACGCGAGAGCGAAAGCTTGGGCTTGGTACGGCATATATTACCGGTTTTTTGTTTGCACTGCAGAACAATTACCGTTACATCATGGAGATGGATGCTGATTATTCACACGACCCTGCAATGGTAGAGCGCTTTTTTGATGCTATGAGTGACGCTGATCTGGTTATTGGATCACGTTACATGAACAATACCATCAATGTTGTTAACTGGCCGCTTGGCAGGCTTATTCTTTCAAAAATGGCAAGCATCTATACGCGTTTTGTTACTGGAATGCCCGTGGCCGATCCGACAAGCGGTTTCAAATGTTTCAGTAGAGAGGTATTGCGTGCGCTCGATCTTGAAAGGATTAACTCCCAGGGCTATTCATTTCAGATTGAGATGAACTTCAGGGTCTGGAAAAAAGGGTTTGTCATTAAGGAAATTCCCATTGTTTTTGTCGACCGGACAGTTGGCAAGTCGAAAATGAGTCGTCATAATATTCGTGAGGCAGTCTGGATCGTCTGGTGGCTCAAAATAAAATCGGTTATCGGCCTCCTGTAGGGGCAACCCTTGTGGTTGCCCTCGTGGTTGCCCTTCTTGTAACCTACGCAGGCCCCTGCATCTGCCGGTCATACAAAACAAAGCCCCGTGACGTCCGGGGCTTTGTTTGTGTGCTACTGCTATGTTCTTTTTGCAGCAATGATCTGCTGGGCAATGTCCGGAGGCGCCTCTTCGTAATGACTGAACGTGTAGGAGTATCGTGCCCGGCTCTGGGTCAGTCGTGTCAGGGCATGATGAAATGTCGTCAGCGCGGACTGTGGTATGAGCGCATGAATGATCTGCATTCTTACGTCTGAATCCATTCCAAGAATTTTACCCCGTTTGCTTGAAATATCGCCAACAATTTCTCCGGTATACTGCTCTGGAGCATAAACATTCAAAGCAAAAATTGGTTCCAGCAGAAAGGGTTTCGCCTGGTCAAAAGCATTTTTGAATGCCATGCTTGCGGCAATTTTAAAGGCAAATTCAGAGCTGTCGACAGGGTGGAAGGAGCCATCGTAGGCAATGGCTTTGAGATCAACCACCGGGTAACCCGCCAAAATACCGTTGGTAATGGCCTCCCTGAGCCCCTTTTCAACAGCAGGAAGATATCTTGTAGGCACAACACCGCCAACCACCTCACTGGCAAATTCAAATCCGGTATCTCTTGTGCGTGGTTCCAACTTTACCCATACATCGCCATATTGCCCCTTTCCACCCGACTGTTTTTTGTATTTACCCTGGGCGGAGGAGGCTATCCGGATAGTTTCGCGGTAGGGAATCTTGATGGGTGAAATCTCAACCTTGACATTAAACTTTGCCTGAAGGCGGCTGATAATGGTATCAAGATGCGTCTCACCAAGGGTTTTCAGGATGGTCTGGTTAAACTCAACATCGTGCTCGATGGTAAAGCTTGGATCTTCTTCGTGCAGGTGGTGCAGGCCTGCGGAAATTTTTTCCTCATCACCCTGGGTCACGGGCATGATTGCTGTTGCCAGCATGGGTGAAGGAAAGATAATGGGGCTGATACGGCAACTGGTTCCCTTGTCGGCCAAAGTATCGTTGGTATGTGCGTCCTTCAGCTTGACGACCATGCCGATATCACCAGCCAGCAGCTTGTCAATGGGGCTTTTTTTCTGGCCGATGATGGTATAGACCTGGCCCAGCTTTTCAAGTTGTTCGGTCTGGACATCAATCAGCTCATGACCGGTTTCGATGTGGCCTGAATAGACTCTAATGTAGGAGATTTCACCGACGCGGGGTTCCGACATTGTTTTAAAAATAAAGGCGATGGTCGGCCCTTCAGGGTTGGGTTGAATCAGGCTTTTTGTTTCATCGATTGTGCAAATCGCATGTTCCGGGCCGCGCTCAATTGGTGATGGACAGAGGTTGACGATGACGTTCAGCAGCCGCTCTGTTCCGATCAGGTGCAGTGGTGATGTACAGAAAACTGGAAAAAAAGTTCTGGTAAGCAGTGCCGATTTTATTCCAATTCTTAACTCCTCCTCTGTAAGGGTTCCCTCTTCGAAAAATCGGGTCATAAGTGCCTCGTCGGTCTCGGCAACAGCTTCGACCAGTTGCTGATGGAGTTCCTCGGCACGCTTCAGATGAGCATCGGGAATATCGGAGATGCTCATGCCTCCGGTTTTATCGGGATTGAACTCAAGTTGCTTCATCAAGAGAACATCAATCAGGGTGTGGTGCCCAAGCCCCTCATCGGCGGGGAACTGGATCGGTGTGACAAGATGACCGAAATGATCCTGAAGTGCCTGTATTGTGGCGTTAAAGTTGGTTCGGTCAGCATCAAGTTTTGTCAGAATAAAGAGGGTCGGCTTGTAGTACTCTTTGGTATACTCCCAGATGGTATCAGTTCCTACCTCAACCCCTGATGCGGTATTAACGGTAATCATTACGGTATCAGCGACCCGCATTGCCGACTTGACATCGCCGTGAAAGTCGAGCAGGCCGGGAGTGTCGATAATGTTGATTTTGCAGTCGTTCCAGAATCCATTGACAAGACTGGTGTTCAGGCTGTGTTTTCTTTGAATCTCATCAAAAGAGTAATCAGAGAGGGTGTTTCCCTCATCAATGGTGCCGAGTCGGTTTATGACGCCCATAGTCAGGGCAAGTGATTCAGCGAGGATGGTCTTGCCGCTTCCGGCATGACCTGTAATGACAATGTTTCGCAATTGATCCGGTTGTACGGCTTGCATGGCAGAACTCCTTTTTTTGACTGATGACGAAATGGCGGGTTGCAATGCCTTGTTGGAGCAAAGCAGCCTGATAAACAATAAACAAAAAAAAGTCATCTTTGCCGTTGCGGGAACAATGAAATGGGTATGAAAAAAAGATATATTTTCGAGTATCTTTCACCGGGGGAGTGCGTTATTGGCTTCTTTATGCACGGAAAGCATGTAAAAACTATAAATTTATTGTTTTATGCCTGTTATCAGTAAGGTTTTTGCTCGTCAGATTCTGGATTCAAGAGGAAATCCAACAGTTGAAGTTGATGTCTACACCGAAAGTTCATTCGGGCGTGCCGCTGTGCCGAGCGGTGCCTCAACGGGTGTTCATGAAGCTATGGAGCTCAGAGATGGTGATTCGGCAGTTTATCTTGGTAAAGGAGTGCTCAAGGCGGTAGAGAATGTCAATACCGTTATTAATGATGCTCTGGAAGGGATGCTTGTGACCGAACAGGAGGAGATTGACCGTGTGTTGCTTGCCCTGGATGGAACACCGAACAAGTCGAAACTTGGGGCTAATGCCCTTCTTGGTGTTTCAATGGCTTGTGCAAAGGCAGGTGCTGAATATTCCGGGCTTCCGCTTTATCGCTATATCGGTGGCACGATGGCCAACACGCTTCCTGTACCGATGATGAATGTTCTTAACGGTGGAGCCCATGCGGATAACACTGTTGATTTTCAGGAATTCATGATCATGCCTGCGGGATTTGATTCATTCTCCGATGCTCTTCGTTGCGGTGCTGAAATTTTTCACGCCCTCAAGGCTCTTCTGAAAAGCAAGGGGTTGAGTACTTCTGTTGGTGATGAAGGTGGCTTTGCTCCGAATCTGGGCTCGAATGAAGAGGCGATTGAACTGGTGATTGAAGCAGTTGGCAAGGCTGGCTACAGGATTGGCTCTCCAACCGACAAGGGTGGTCTTGGTGATGCACAGGTGATGATTGCCCTTGATCCTGCGAGTTCCGAGTTCTATGATTCCGCTAAGAAGCGTTATGTTTTCAAGAAATCGTCCAAACGGGAGTTGACCTCTTTGGAGATGGCCGAATATTGGGAAAAGTGGGCCAGTGATTACCCGATTATTTCAATCGAAGATGGTATGGCTGAAGATGACTGGGAAGGGTGGAAAGTACTGACCGAAAAGATTGGCTCACGCGTTCAGCTTGTTGGAGATGACCTTTTTGTCACCAACAGCGAAAGGCTTGCAGAGGGCATTGAGAGGGGTGTGGCCAACTCCATCTTGATCAAGGTGAATCAGATTGGCACTTTGACAGAAACTCTCCAGGCTATCGATCTTGCAAAAAGAAATGGTTACACTTCGGTTATCAGCCACCGTAGCGGTGAAACCGAAGACAGCACCATAGCGCAGATTGCTGTGGCAACCAATGCTGGTCAAATCAAGACAGGCAGTTTGTCACGCTCTGACCGTATGGCGAAGTACAATGAACTTCTTCGGATTGAAGAGGAACTTGGCGATCAGGCTCGCTACCCCGGTAGAAAGGCGTTCCGGGTCTAAAGAACGTTGCAGGGAACCCTTGTTGATAAAGGGTTCCCTTTGCATTTCTCCTCCCTTGTGATTTTGGCAGCATGAGAAAAATAAAAGCGTTTTGATCGAGTGAAAAAGATTAGCAAAAGAATCTGGGAGTATATCCATTCCAATCCGAAAAAATTTTTTTTCAGGATTGCGCTTGCCTTGTTTGTTGTTTCGATGCTTTTTGACGACTACGGTATTGTGAAACGGATCCGTATGGAGGTTGAGTACCGTACGCTTCTTGAACGGCAGAAAGTTGAGCAGCAACATATTCTTGATAACGAGCGGCGCATCATGTATGCCCTTAATCCGGACAGTATAGAAAAGGCTGCAAGGGAGAGATACAATTTCCGCAAGCCTGGAGAAACGCTTTTTATTATCAGAGAGAAATAATTATTCCTGTAACAGCTCAATGAGTTCAATGTATCAGTATCGCCGCCGATTAACCCGTGAAGTAGCTTTTGGAAACCTTGCATTGGGAGGCTACCAGCCGATAAGGGTGGAGTCTATGACCAATACGCATACGATGGATACGGAGGCAACCGTTTTGCAGTGCAGGCGGCTTTATGAGGCAGGTTGTGAAATTATCCGACTCACCGTGCCGACCGAGAGGGATGCTGAAAATCTCCGGAACATCCGCGATCAGCTCCGTCGCGATCGAATTACTACCCCATTGGTTGCTGATATCCATTTTTCTGCTCGTGCCGCACTCAAGGCGGTTGAATTTGTTGAAAACGTCCGTATCAATCCGGGCAATTATGCTACCAGCCAGAAGTTTTCGAACAGTGAGTATTCAGAAGGGGAGTATCTGAAGGAGATTGAGCACGTTCGGCTCGAATTTGCTCCTTTGGTTGAAAAAGCACGTCAATTCGGGGTCTCCATGAGAATCGGCACCAATCACGGCTCATTGTCTGACCGCGTTGTCAGCCGATATGGGAATTCGGTGGAAGGGATGGTTGAAGCGGCCCTTGAGTTTGCCCGAATGAGCGAGGAGATGGGTTACTACGAGACGCTTTTTTCAATGAAATCCTCCAATGTCCGGGTGATGATTCAGGCATATCGGCTGCTTGCCGAGAGGGCTGATGCGGAGCTTCGTTATCCCTATCCGTTGCACCTTGGGGTCACCGAAGCTGGAGATGGTGATGAGGGGCGTGTTAAATCGGCGATGGGTATCGGTGCGCTTCTTGAGGATGGCCTTGGTGATACTATCCGGGTCTCGTTGACGGAGGATCCCGTCAACGAAGTTCCTGTCGGTTTTGCGCTTGTCAAAAAGTATAACGACTTTCATCTTGTCAAGGGCGATAAAGGAAGTCTTCCGCTGAAGCATGTTATTGAGAGTCGCAACAGAAAGTCACATCCCTCGGCGATCTCTTCTCAGGAAAAGCTGCCCTTCAACCCGTTCTCTTATCAGCGCAGGAACTCCTGCCAGATTGCCCTTGCAGGCATGATGATTGGTGGAGACAATCTGCCGAGGGTGGAGAGTGAAGTGCACGCTCAACTTTCAGAGCATGATGCAGTTTATGAAGAGGTTTTGCAGAGGCTTGCTCCAGAAAAGCCCGAGGATTCCATTCGCTCGGAGTTTGTTGCTCTTCGCGTCAACACTTTCGAAGAGCTTGATGCGCTTGACCTTCTTCTCGGTAAACTTGGTGAGGCTGCTCGTTTTCTTGTTGTTTCTACAGCAGATATGGAACTCTTTACCCGATTGCTTGACCGGGTATCAAAAGTACGATTTGACATTGTTGAAGGTGAGCGGCTTGGAGAGGAGTTTTTGCAGCTTCTTGAAGGTGAGCGTCGTGCAGTTGTTGAGTTATGCTTTATTCATGCATGTGCAGGAAACCGGGTTCCGGCAGAGGTACTTGCCCATTTTGCAAAAAAGAGTCACAGCCGGGGTGCCGAGCGACTCTTTTTTTCGATTATATCCAGAGAGCCGGTTTTTGTTTATCGCAGGCTCGTCCAGCTCTTTAACACCAACTCTCTTGATTACCCTGTTGTCGTTCGCTTCAAAAAAGAGGCTTCTGACAAGCTGGAGACCTTGATTGATGCTTCAGTGCAGGCCGGAACACTCTTTTGCGACGGTATCGGCGACATGCTCGCCTTTGATACCAGCCTCCCTTTTGATGATGAGCTTTATCTGGCATTCAATATTCTTCAGGGCGCAAGGGTGAGGATGTCGAAAACTGAATTTATCTCCTGTCCCGGTTGTGGCAGAACCTATTTTGAGCTGGAGCATGCCACCGCCGCCATCAAGCAGAGGACGGTTCATTTGAAAGGGCTGAAGATTGGTATTATGGGCTGCATCGTTAATGGTCCTGGTGAGATGGCTGATGCTGATTTCGGGTATGTGGGCGCTGGAAAAAACCGCATCAGCCTCTATGTTGGAAGGGAGTGCGTTGAGGAAAATATTTCGGAAGAGCATGCGGTAGAGCGCCTCATCAATCTCATCAAAGAGCGAGGTAAATGGGTTGATCCACCATGTTGTTTACCCTGATCACAGGGGCCTCTATGGGGATAGGCGAAGCCTTTGCTCGTGAATTTGCCCGGAAAGGTCATAACCTTGTGCTTGTTGCCCGTTCAGGTGACCGCCTGGCGACTCTTGCCGAAGAGTTTCGGCAAGAGAGGGGTGTAGAGGTTCATGTGTGTGTCGAAGATCTGGGTGATGCTGAAAGCCCTGCCAGGATTTGTGAATTTTGCCGAAGGCAGTCGGCAGAAGTTGACATGCTTGTCAATTGTGCGGGAATCTCCCGTGCAGGCGATTTCGATGATATTCCGCTTGAAAAGCTTGAGGAGATCATGATGGTGAATATGCTGGCAATGGCCCGCCTTACCCGCCTCTTCCTGCCGGGCATGATTGCAAGGAGAGGGGGAAGTATTATCAATGTGGCCTCTCTTGGAGCCCTTCAGGGAGTTCCTGGTCTTGGACTCTATTCGGCAACCAAAGCATTTATCCTTACGCTCAGCGAGGCGCTCTATGCGGAGCTGAAAGAAAAGGGTATACAGGTTGTTGCGGTCTGTCCCGGTTTTATCAATACCGGCTTTTTTGAACATGCAGGCCATAACAGGGCAACCCTCCGTCTGCCAATGTCGGAAACCGGTGTGGTCGTCGAAGCGGCCATCAAAGGGTTGAAAAAAAACAGTGTACGGGTATTTCCTACACTGATCGACAGGCTGCTGGTCTGTTCGCAAAGGTTGGCTTCGAGGAAAATTGTGATAGGGATCGCTGGTTTTATTGCTGCGGTAAAAGATCGTTGAGAATTTAATTCTTTTTTCTTTGTATAATCGAAATCAGTCATTATATTACCAGCCCTGTTTTTTGAGTGAGCTGCTGGTGTAGCTCAATTGGTAGAGCAGCTGATTTGTAATCAGCAGGTTGCGGGTTCGAGTCCCATCACCAGCTCTGAATGTATGGGTAGGTAGCGAAGTGGTTAAACGCAACAGACTGTAAATCTGTCGACTCTGTCTTCGGAGGTTCGAATCCTCCCCTACCCACTGCCTTTCTTTCGTGTGTCAGGCTGATGTAGCTCAGTCGGTAGAGCACTTCCTTG
>CAILXB010000248.1 GCA_903838025.1 uncultured Chlorobiaceae bacterium | reverse complement strand
TTGAGCGGTGCGAGAGAAGGGAATCGAACCCTCACGCCTCACGGCACTAGTTCCTAAGACTAGCGTGTATACCAATTTCACCACTCTCGCAGTACAGAATGACAATATACGTGGTTTTTGTTCTAATAAAAACTATCTTTCGAGATACTTTCACGGCCTGTGACCCTCGGCCTGATGACGCCAACAATTTTCATTCCGGTTTATACGTTTTTGAGCCTATGCCGTTTAACCTGCACCGTTTTGCAAATGTTATCTCTTGGGTGATCAGTCCGATTGTTGTTGCACCAGCAGCTTATCTTGCGATTGTTCTGCTTGGGTTTTGTGATGACGTTAAAAGTATCTCGTATCTGGTGATACTTTTTGTTTCGAGTACGGTTGCCCCTGTTCTCCTGATTTCCGGCCTGAAAAGAGTTGGGAAAATTTCTGATTATAACATCCCTTTCCGCGAGCAACGCTTTTTGCCTTTGCTGGTGCTGATAGCCGTCAATGCCCTTGGTTATGAGTTTATGCTGCAACTGCATCCACCACGTATTCTTACCGGCATACTGCTGTTCAATGCAGTCAATACAATTCTTATACTGCTGATTACGCTTCAGTGGAAGATCAGTATTCATCTTTTTACTTTTTCTTCATCGGCGGGGCTGCTTTTTATGCAGTTTGGTGTTGTTGCCCTCTGGATGCTGCTTCTTGTGCCCATTCTGATGTGGTCAAGAATTTTTTTGAAAGCCCATAATTTTATGCAAACCCTTGTGGGTGCTGTTGTGGGTTTTGTTGTGATGGTTGCCGAATTAAAGTGGTGGACGGGGCTGTGAAAAGAAAAAAATATGCTGTTGTTGTCACCACGTATGGAGAGGTAGAGGCGGTAACAGTAAAAAACCTCTGGCCGAATTCAAGGAGAATTTTGAAGGTCGTTACTCGCCAGATTGTTAAAATACCCACAGCAATGATTTATTTTATTGCTGACTACCGTTCAACAAAGCACTATATCGACTGGAAGCTGAACCGCTACCGTTCCTCGCTGCTCACCATCAATCGCGCACAGAAAACAAGCCTTGCTGACTCTCTTGCTGAAAGCGGGAGCGACTTTTTTTCAAAGGCTGAGGTCAGGGTTTTTGATGCCTATTATTTTGTTCCGCCCTATCTCGACGACATGCTTCAACAGTTACAGCGTGAGTATGACGGGATTGTGGTGGTGCCGATGATTCCTGTTGAATCGGCATTTTCCTGCGGTGTGGCTTGCCAGATGGTTATTGACCTTTATGGCGACAGCAGCTTCAGCAAAGTTAGAGTGATGAGCAAACTGTGGAAAGAGGATCGGCTCCACCGCATTTACATAGAGTATCTTTTCAGTCAGCTTTCGGCTTCGGTGCGTCTCCACCAAAAGGGTAAAATTGGACTTGTGCTGGTGATTCATGGTACCCTTGTGAAAAATCGTGCGGGTAAGCCGCCGAAACTTTTTACCGGGCTTGATGAAACCATTGCGTTTTTTGAGGTGATGAAAAGCAAGATTATGGCCGATCCTGAAAACATTTTCAGCGACGTTCGTCAGGGCTGCATCAATCATTCAACGGGAGGGGAGTGGACTGCCGATACCATTGAGCGAGCGCTTGAGGAGTTTAAACGTGAAGGATACGATGGGGTGGTCATGTTTCCTTATGGTTTTTTTGCCGACAACAGCGAAACGGAGTATGATGCCTGGAAAAAGCTTGAAGTGGCTGAATTTGCAGTCACCCAGTATGTCCGCTGCATCAACGATTCTCCTGCATTCGGTCGCTGGCTTGCTGGTCGGGTGCTTGAAGAGCTCCAGACGCTCTACAACCTGCAGGGCGCTTTTGAAAGTCTTGAACATAACCCGTAAATTTCATGCCATTGATTATTGCAGAGCAGCAGGCGAGTGAACAACTGGAGGCATCACTGAATCAGGATCCTGACAATCCACAGAAACAGTATGCACTGGCGTCGCTCTATATTGACCTTCAGCGTAACGACGAGGCACTTGAGTTGCTCAATCGCTGCATCCTGGTCAAGCGTCGTGACCCTGCCGCCCTTTATGCGCGTGCGGTCACTTTTTTGTCGATGGGTAGTTATCGCAAAGCGGCATGTGACCTGATGAAGACCATTGTGCTTGATCGGGGGTTTATACAGGCATACAAGCATCTGGGCTTTGTGCAGTTTACACTTGGCAAGGAAGAGGCAGCACTGAAAACCCTGAAGAAAGGGCTGGAAATTGATCCTGAGTATGCGGAGATTTACTGTGTTTTGGGTGACGCCTACCTTGATCTTGGTGAGCTTGATAAAGCAAAAGAGGCATTTGAAAAAGCACTTGACCTTGAACCTCACAGCGCTGAAGCACATAGCAAGCTGGCGATGTATTACCTTTCGAGAGGGGATATGAAGGGGCTGAAAAAGGAGTATGAGCTTTTGAAAACGCTTGATGCCGCATTGGCCGAGCAGATTGGAAACCTTTTTTTTTAAGATACCATGAAACTTTTTTCGGATAGTGACGCCAAAAAGCGGTTTATGAAAACCGGTCTTCCCATTATTGTCGCCATTGCATGGTCTCCGATTATCTGGATAGTGGTTGCGGCTCTTCTTTGGCCAGCACTTTTTGCCCTTACAGCCTCATGGGTCATTGCGCAGGTGGTCATTTTAGCTGTTGTTGTACTGGTCATTTTTTTCTTGTTAAGGCTTTTTATGCGTACAGGCAGAAAATTTTACAGTGAAGAGCAGTGAATGCCTGACAGATTTCGGGAATGAGGCGGTTAATTTGCTGAAAATTGTGATCTGCACCGAAAAAAGCTTCTTTTTTTCTGTGAGCTAAGAATTTTTTTTTTATCTTTTCGCTCCTGCACAGGAAATTGTGTGCAGAATCAGGAAATACCTTGCTGTGTTCATCGGGATTAACTCAAAATGGCATTACATGGATCAGACTCTGAGTAATTTTGGCAATGTTTTTGCTTTCCTTGCCCTCGGAATCGTTTTCGTTGCCGGAGGGTATTTGACAGCCCGTCTTTTACGTCCCAGCAGGCCTAACCCAGCCAAAAACTCAACCTACGAGTGTGGTGAGGAGGCTGTAGGAAGTGCCTGGATGAAGTTCAATATCCGCTTTTATGTTGTCGCTCTTATCTTTATCATTTTTGATGTTGAGGTTGTTTTTCTTTACCCTTGGGCAACAGTGTTCAAGAAGCTTGGAGAATTTGCGCTTGTAGAGGCTCTTGTTTTTGCTGGTATTCTTGTGCTTGGACTTGCTTATGCATGGGTGAAGGGGGATCTGGATTGGGTAAGGCCTACCCCGAATATTCCGAAAATGCCTGAAATGCCATCAGGAAAATCCGACACTTTCAGGGGTTAACTTCTGTCCACCATTTTTTTTAGACGTTATGGGCTTACTTGATGCTGGGATAAAAAATCATAATGTACTGGTAACATCGGTTGACAATGTCTTGAATTGGGCACGTCTCTCTTCGCTCTGGCCGATGGGTTTTGGTCTCGCATGTTGTGCCATTGAGATGATGGCGACCAATGCTTCCAATTATGATTTGGAGCGGTTTGGTATTTTCCCTCGCTCTTCTCCCCGTCAGTCTGACTTGATGATTGTTGCAGGTACCGTTACCATGAAGATGGCTGAGAGAGTGATTCGTCTTTATGAGCAGATGCCTGAACCTCGTTATGTTCTCTCAATGGGCAGTTGCTCCAATTGCGGAGGTCCCTACTGGGAGCATGGCTATCACGTGCTCAAGGGTGTTGATCGTATTATTCCTGTTGATGTCTATGTTCCGGGTTGTCCGCCAAGACCGGAATCGCTTATTGGTGGTCTTATGAAGGTTCAGGAGTTGATACGCATGGAGCAGATTGGAATCTCCAGAGCGGATGCTTTGAAGAAGCTGGCTGAAAAAAGTGTTGATCCCCAGTTTGTTATTGAGCAAGAGCGTAAGGCTGTCGAAGTATAATTAAATAAACAGGCATACTGTCAGATGGAAGAAGGTAAGGTTTTTTCGCAGTCGGTTCAGCAGAGTGCAGCGGCTTATGCGATTATCCATGAAAAATTCGGTGCTGCGGTGTCGGCTTTCGATGCTAATGAGACTATGCCGTTTTTTGAGGTGCTCGATGCCAGGCTGTGGCGTGATATCGCTCTTTTCATGCGTGATCATGCAAAGCTCAAGTTCAATTATATGGCGTGCATTACTGGTATGGATTATCAGGCTGAAGAAAAGCTGGGTATTGTCTGCAATTTGGAATCGCTCTCTCTTTTTAATCACAAGCTTGCCGTCAAGGTGAAGTGTGATCGGGATGGCGGATTTATTCCAAGTGTGGCCTGTGTTTGGCACACCGCCAATTGGCACGAAAGGGAGGCTTACGATATGTTCGGCATGCTCTTTACCGGACATCCCGATTTCAGGAGAATTTTGTGTCCCGATGACTGGGAGGGTTTCCCGCTCCGCAAGGATTACAAGGTGCAGGAGAGCTATCACGGAATAAAGGTGCCCTACTAACAGTGGTTTAAATAGTAAAAGCAGCTCAAGTATGCAGGAATTAGATACAGCCGGACTGGGTTCGATCAGGGTTACCCGAAAAAACGACCACACCGTCGTCATAGAAAAGGATCTTGCCACAGAGCAGATGGTGCTTGCCATGGGCCCGCAGCATCCCTCAACACATGGTGTTCTCAAGCTGGAGTGTTTGACCGATGGAGAGGTCATTACTCAGGCGGAGCCCTTCCTTGGGTACCTTCACCGCTGTTTTGAGAAGTGTTGTGAAAATGTTGATTATCCTGCCATTGTTCCCTATACCGACCGGCTTGACTATCTGGCGGGCATGAACAGCGAGTTTGCTTATGCTCTGACGGTTGAAAAGCTTCTTGATATTGAAATTCCCCGTCGCGTTGAGTTTATCCGTGTTATTGTGGCTGAGTTGAACAGGATTGCTTCGCATCTTGTTGCCATCGGTACCTACGGGATTGATCTTGGCGCATTTACCCCCTTTCTTTTCTGTTTTCGTGATCGTGAAATCATTCTTGGTCTTCTTGAGTGGGCATCCGGTGCACGAATGCTCTATAACTATATCTGGATTGGCGGTCTTGCCTACGATGTCCCTTCCGATTTTCTCAAGAGAGTGGGCGAGTTTGTCACCTACTTCAGACCAAAGGCGGTAGAACTCTGCAACCTCCTTACCAAAAACGAGATTTTTGTCAAACGTACCATGGGTATAGGTATTATGCCTGCCGAGGTAGCCATCAATTATGGCTGGTCAGGCCCCATGCTTCGTGGTTCGGGTGTCAAGTGGGATTTGAGGAGAAATGACCCTTATTCGGTTTATCCTGAACTCGATTTTAATGTTCCTGTGCCCGATGGAAAGTTGTCGGTTGTGGGCGACTGTCTTTCACGCCATCTTGTGCGTGCCTTTGAGATGGAGGAGAGTCTTAAAATTATTGAACAGTGTATCAGCAAGATGCCTGCCACCGAAGGGTTCAATCCAAGGTCGGCCATTCCCAAGCGTATCCGTCCGAAAGCCGGTGAAGTGTATGGCCGTGCAGAAAATCCCCGTGGTGAGCTTGGTTTTTACATCCTCAGTGATGGAAAATCGACCAAACCTCTTCGTTGCAAGGCTCGCTCATCCTGCTTTGTCAATCTTTCAGCGATGAAAGATCTCTCGAAAGGACAGCTTTTACCTGATCTTGTTGCTATTATTGGTAGCATTGATATCGTCCTTGGGGAGGTTGACCGATGACCTCAACCGCATTATCGCAATTTAGCATCCCTTTTCTTATGGGTAGTAGTCTGAATGTTTGGTCGGAAGCTCTTGCTGGCTTTAACCTCTTTGGTTTGCCTCTTGGACTGGTTATTCTTGCAGCCATTCCTCTTGTTTTTATTGCGCTCTACTCACTGACCTACGGTGTGTACGGTGAGCGGAAGATTTCAGCTTTCATGCAGGATCGCCTTGGTCCGATGGAGGTCGGTAAGTGGGGTATTCTGCAGACGATTGCTGATATTCTGAAACTTTTGCAGAAGGAGGATGTTGTTCCCACTTCAGCCGACAAGTTTCTTTTTGTCGTTGGTCCGGGTATTCTTTTTGTTGGCTCTTTTCTTGCTTACGCCGTTCTTCCTTTCAGCCCGGCTTTTATTGGAGCAAGCCTGAATGTCGGTCTCTTTTATGCAATAGGCATTGTTGCCCTTGAGGTTGTAGGTATTCTTGCAGCAGGTTGGGGTTCCAACAACAAGTGGTCGCTGTATGGAGCTGTCCGTAGCGTAGCCCAGATTGTGAGCTATGAAATCCCGGCAGCCATAGCACTTCTTTGTGGAGCCATGATGGCTGGTACGCTTGATATGCAGAAGATCATCGCCATACAGTCGGGCTCACTGGGTTTCGCACACTTTTTCCTGTTTCAGAATCCGATTGCATGGTTACCGTTCCTCATTTACTTTATTGCTTCGCTTGCTGAGGTGAACCGTGCTCCTTTTGATATTCCCGAGGCAGAATCGGAGCTGGTTGCCGGTTACTTTACCGAGTACTCTGGCATGAAGTTCGCAGTTATTTTTCTTGCTGAATATGGCAGTATGTTTATGGTTTCGGCCATCATCTCTATCGTATTCCTCGGTGGTTGGAACTCACCGCTTCCCAATATTGGACCGATTGCACTGAACGACCTGACCAATGGGCCTGTGTGGGGTGCGTTCTGGATCATCATGAAAGGGTTCTTCTTTATTTTTGTACAGATGTGGCTTCGCTGGACGCTTCCAAGATTAAGGGTGGATCAGTTGATGTATCTCTGCTGGAAAGTTTTGACCCCGTTTGCTTTTGTCAGCTTTGTGCTGACGGCGATCTGGGAAGTCTATGTCCCTTGAGAGAAGTGTATAACAGTCAACAGCCTGGAAAGTAATGACGTATAGATTATGAGTGAGTATTTCGGGAATATAAAAACCGGTGCAGTTACGATTGCCTCCGGCATGGGTATCACCCTGAAGCATTTTTTCAATGCCATTCATCGCAAAGGTGATGCTGGTGTTGATGAGGCTGGCTATTTCAGTCAGGTTGATGGTCTCTGTACCCTGCAGTATCCGAGGGAGGTTATACCAACTCCGAAGAATGGCCGTTATCGCCTCTACAACAACATTGAGGATTGTATCGGTTGCGGACAGTGCGACAGGGCTTGTCCTATTGGCTGCATAGCTATTGAGACCATCAAGGTAGCGCCCGATGACTTGGCTCTTTGCGGAAAGACCTCTGACGGGCAGCAGAAAAAGTTCTGGCTTCCTGTTTTTGATATTGACGTGGCAAAGTGCATGACCTGCGGAATTTGTACAACGGTCTGCCCGACGGAATGCCTTGTGCATACTCCAGTCAGTGATTTTTCTGAGTTTGACCGTAGCAATTTTATTTATCATTTCGGAAACCTTTCCCGGCTTGAGGCTGAGGCCAAACGCCGCAAGAATACTGAACTTCAGGCAAAGGCGCAGGCGGAAAAGGAGAAGAAAGCAGCCGAAGCCCTCAAGGAAAGCAAGGCATGAGAATCAGGCGAACCAATTAATGTGCTCTAACACCATGAGTAACCCAACCTATACGGTCATCTTTTATCTCTTTGCGGCTATTACGGTCTTTTCTGCCGCCTTTGTTGTGTTCACACGCAATGTGATTTATTCAGCGTTTTCGCTGCTCTTCACCTTTTTTGGCGTAGCAGCTCTTTATGTTTTTTTGAGTGCGGATTTCATTGCCGTTACTCAGGTTGTTGTGTATGTCGGCGGTATTCTTGTTCTTCTGCTTTTTGGTGTGATGTTTACCAATGGCATTATGCAGACCGGGCAGAAAAGTGAGGTCTTTCATATCATTCCTGGTACGGTTCTGCTTGTCGGTATTATCGGGGCTTTGCTCTATACCTTTTATACCTCGCACGGTTGGATGCCTTCCGAAACCACCTTGCAGGGCAGTATTGTTGAGCGTATTGGATTTGAAACGATGTCACGCTATGTTCTTCCGTTTGAGATGGTCTCCATTTTGCTGCTTGCAGCACTGATTGGGGCGGCATTTCTTGCGCGTTTTGACAAGTCAGAAAAATAACGAATCAATAAGTGTATCACAACATGGAACAGTTGACAACCATCGGTCTCAATCACTATCTGACTCTTTCAGCCATTCTTCTTGGCTTCGGGCTTTTTGCCGTCATGACCCGGAAAAATGCCATTGTTGTTCTTATGGGAGTTGAACTTATTCTTAATGCAGCAAATATCAATTTCCTGGCTTTTTCAAAGTATAATGGCGGAATGGAAGGGGTGATGTTCGCTCTTTTTGTTATCGTTATTGCGGCGGCTGAAGCGGCCATTGCCCTTGCCATTGTGATCAATATATTCAAGATATTCAAGAGTGTCGATGTGTCGAGGATTGATTCGATGAAAGAGTAACGGGGCGTAAAAAAGCATTATCAGGTTTAATTTTTTTTTGGTGTAAAAACAAAAGGAACATGCACAGTTTAATTCAGTTATCAATAGTCGTACTGCTGCTGCCACTGCTCTCGTTTGTCATTCTTATCTTTTTTAATCGCCGGCTTCCAAGAAGAGGTGATTTTATAGGGGTGGGAATACTTGGTACAGCATTTGCACTCTCGGCCTACATCTTCTGGTCGGTCATTGTGCAGACCTACGATCCGGCCTTCAGAATAGCCTGGGACTTTACCTGGATTGATTTGGGCAATGTTCCCGGAGTAGGACCTCTCAAGATTAAGATGGGCGTTGTTATCGACAACCTCACCTCCATCATGCTGGCGATGGTTACCCTTATCAGTCTTCTCGTGCACATTTACTCTACGGGGTATATGAAAGGAGACAAGAATTACGGACGGTATTTTGCTTTTCTGGGAATCTTTACCTTTTCCATGCTTGGTATTATTCTTTCCGACAACCTCTTCTCTATCTACATTTTCTGGGAACTGGTCGGTCTTTCATCCTATCTTCTTATCGGCTTTTTCTTTGAAAAGGATAGTGCCGCTGATGCACAGAAAAAGGCCTTTCTCGCCAACCGTGTCGGCGACATTGGCATGTGGCTCGGTATTCTTATTCTTTACTCCCAGTTTCACACGTTCAGTTTCGAGCAGATTTATGCCAACCTTGCTGCCGGGAACTTTGCTCTTTCCAATGGCTGGTTGACCGCTGCGGGTCTTCTGCTTTTTATGGGCTGCGTTGGCAAGTCGGCTCAGTTTCCGCTTCATGTCTGGCTTCCTGATGCCATGGAGGGCCCGACTCCGGTTTCGGCCCTGATTCATGCAGCGACCATGGTTGCCGCAGGTGTCTACTTTGTAGCACGTATCTTTGTGATTCTGACGCCGGACGCTCTGCATGTTATTGCCTTTGTTGGAGCATGTACGGCATTTATGGCCGCGACCATCGCCATTACACAGCACGACATCAAAAGGGTCCTGGCCTATTCGACGGTTTCGCAGCTTGGTTATATGGTGCTTGGCCTCGGTGTCGGTGCTTACTCCGCCTCTCTTTTTCATCTTGTGACGCACGCTTTTTTTAAAGCATGTCTCTTCCTTGGTTCTGGTGCTATCATTCATGCCATGCACCATGAGCAGGACATGCGTTGGATGGGTTCCCTTTGGAAGAAGATGCCATGGACGTTTGTAACCTTTACCATTGCAACCCTTGCTCTTGCTGGTCTGCCTCTTACAAGTGGATTTATGAGCAAAGATGCTATTCTTGCCGGTGCGATTGGTTTTGCCGAGGCGGAGGGTGGTGGTATCTATTACCTCATTCCGACTTTAGGCTTCTTTTGCGCCATGCTTACCGCATTCTATATGGGGCGCCAGATATGGCTTGTCTTCTTCGGTGAAAGTCGCACGCATCTGAAGCCTGCCGATAACCATCATCAGGCTCATCATGCACACGACAGTCATGCTACTCACGGCGATGCGCATCATGGTGCTCATGAAGTTCATGAGGTTTCGTGGAACATGAGGGCTCCGCTTGTTATTCTTGCTGTTCTTTCATTGTTTGCTGTTTATTCCCCTGATCCGCTTGATGGTGCAAAAGGGTGGTTCATGAAGATGATTCCTACTCCGGCAACGGTTGTGGGTGCGGCCAATCCTCAGAAGGGAGCACTTCTTTCAGGCACTGTTGCACCGCATATTGCCGGAGTTCTTAGGACGACTGAAGTTGATGTTCCGCAGCCTGTTGCCGCTGCACATGGCGAAGCGAAGGGCGGGCACCTTTACACGGATCCTCGTCAGGCAGAAATTGTTCATGCCGGTCATGCAGCGCACTATACGGCGATCTATATTTCAATCACCATGGTGTTGCTCGGTATGTGCCTGGCTCTCGTGTTCTATGTCTTCAAAATTATTGATCCTGAAAAAACAGCCCGCGCCATTCGTCCACTCTATCTCTTTTCGCTTAACAAGTGGTACTGGGATGAGATTTATGAGGCTACGTTTATCAAGGGTTCCATGGTGCTCGCTCGAATGCTCTCCTGGTTTGATACCAACGTTGTTGATGGCATAGTCAACGGTGTCGCAACTCTGGTCAGGAAATTCGCCTTTGTCAATGATGGTTTTGATCGGCATGTTGTTGATGGTATGGTGAACTTTACGGCATTCACGGTCAACACGACGGGCGCTGTTTTGAGAAAGTTGCAGACTGGCAAGGTTCAGACCTATGTTGTCATGCTGATGCTTGTGCTCTTCGGCTACTTTGTTTTTTATTTTACACGACTGATCTACTAAGAGGGATTTACTTTTAATCTGAAAACTTACAGACACGGAACATGCTGAGTTTAATTGTTTTTCTGCCTATTATTGCCGGTCTGGTAATACTTGCTGTGCCTTCATCGCAAAAGCAGATAATCAGAATTGTTTCATTGCTTGCGGC
>CAILXB010000247.1 GCA_903838025.1 uncultured Chlorobiaceae bacterium | reverse complement strand
GGCTGAACTTGCCCCGGTGCTTGAAGGGAAACCGAACGTGAACTTCGTCAACCGCATTGAACTGGAGGAGTTGGCCCGTGAGTTCCGCCAGCAGCGCATTATCTTTGAAACAGCACGGGATGTTTTCGATCAGATGCGCCCATCATGGAGGGGAGGCCGGGAGCTTTTGCTGGCTCAATTGGTGCGCATTGTCGAAGAGTTCATCCGTTCAGAGCATATTGCCATTTCTCCACCCCTGTTCTATCAGGATGAGCTTCGTCGCCGGGTCATCATCACCCTCAACATGTCGCGGATAGTGCAGCACGTTTGGGATGCCGTGCGTCAGGAAAACACCGAAAAGCTCATGCCGGTTTTCGACCGCGATCACCCGCTCCGTTCAACTGCCGACATGCGTACCTGGTACACCGGCAAACCCTGCGAAAGAACCAAAAAATCGCACATCAACGTCAGCGTCCACGACAGCACCTGGGAAGCAACCGATGCCTTTGTGCTCGACAACAGCGACCACGTTGCCGCCTGGGCCAAAAACGACCACCTCGGATTTGAGATTCTCTACATCTATCGCGGAGTCGTCCGAAAATACCGGCCAGATTTTCTGGTACGCCTTCTTGATGGCACCATGCTTATTCTTGAAACCAAGGGGGAGGAGAGTGAGCAGGACAAAGTCAAGCAGCGCTCTCTGGAAGAGTGGGTGCAGGCCGTGAACACTCACGGTGGGTTTGGGCAATGGCGTTGCGCGGTGGTGAAGGGTGTCGGGGAGGTGAGGGATGTTTTGATGGGAGTGGTGGACGATTCAGTGAGAGGCCATGCAATGCCTTTTTGAGACGCATTAAGGAAATAAACGCAACGCTGGATTGCTTCAACGGAGGTTGGCCAGATGCTGCTTTTCTGAAAATAATAATTCCGATGTTGTTGTCGTCATGGCGCGATTTCCAGTGGTTTTGCTTGAGCGAGAGCAATTGAGAGAAAGGGATTGTCGGGGGCTCCAGGGTTTTTGACCATCAGATCAACAGGGAGGCTGAGCGTTTGTTCCAGACGGGTTTTGATGCGTGCACGGAGCAGCAAATTGACGCTCTCTTGTGGCTCAATGAGCAGGTCAATATCTCCACCATGGCGCGTGTCGTCGAGTCGTGAGCCGTAGAGCCAGACGAGTGCCCCCTCTCCCGCAAAGGCCCGACAGGTGGTGACGATGGTGTTGATTTGCTCTGTAGTCAGGCGCATGGTTTTTTGGGTCTGTTGTGAGGATTTGTGGTGTAATGCAGGGGCACGCCACGACACCCCACGGGCATTGCGATGTTCTTTTCATACTGCATCAAACAACCCCTCGGTGTCAAGATAAAAGATTTTTTTCATTTTGTTTCAATGCCGCTACGAAGAGATTTCTCCTCAATGATTTCAGAGGGTAAACGACAACATTTTCTTGCAGGAAAATCGGCAATAACAAAGTTTTACAAATGGCAATAACAAAGTTTTCTTACATGGTTAAAATGATATTAAATAGCGTTTTAATGCTAATTCGTGAAAAAAGATTGCAACGCAAAATGCAAAATTTTCTGACGTTTTAAGAAAGCTGAAGCGGTTGCAGGGCAAGTACAGCACCAATTCGCGTAATCATGAGGGGGATTTTCAGCTCAGTTTTCTCGGTCAAAAAGTTCTATATTTTAGCGTGTAGTAAAGAAGTGTTAAGCTGTGTTGGTGATGTATTGATGCTTGTGATGGGCGAATGTTGTAATGGAGGTTGACGATGAAAAAGCTGCCAGTAGGGATACAGACGTTCAGCGAGATCATAAACGAGGATTACCTGTATATCGACAAAACCGGGATAGCCTGTCGCTTGATTGACAGGTTCAAATATGTCTTTTTGTCGCGGCCCCGGCGATTCGGCAAAAGCCTCTTTCTTGATACGCTGAAAAATATTTTTGAGGGGAGACGGGAGCTGTTCCGGGGGCTGCTGATTGAGGAGCAATGGAACTGGGGGGTGAAATATCCGGTCATCAAGATCAGCTTCAGCGGCGGGATTCATTCGAAAGCTGATCTGGAGGAGGATTTGTTGTACATCCTCAAATCCAATGAGAAGCGACTTGGGCTGGAGTGTGAAAATAGAGCCAGGGCACAACACTTCTTCGCAGAATTAATCGAGAAAGCAGCAGAGAAATATCAGCAAAAGGTGGTCATTCTCATTGATGAGTATGACAAGCCGATTCTGGACAATATTGAGAACATTCCAGAAGCTCTCATCATCCGGGATGGAATGCACGACTTTTACACAAAAATCAAGGAGAATGACGAGTATCTGCGCTTTGCCTTCCTTACCGG
>CAILXB010000246.1 GCA_903838025.1 uncultured Chlorobiaceae bacterium | reverse complement strand
GGAAAGTCAACCCTGATTAATGAGCTTTTCGGCTCGGAGCGGCTTCGAACCGGTGAAACCAATTGGAAGACTGGAAAAGGGCTCCATACCACAAGCAGCTCCATCATGCTCACTCTTCCTCATGGAGGCTATATCATTGATACCCCGGGGATACGGGAGTTCAATCTTTCAGGGATTACCCGCGAAAACCTGCGTTTTTATTTCAAGGAGTTCCTCTCTGCTATGCAGGATTGTGCCTACTCTTCATGCTCGCACACGGTTGAGCCGGAGTGCGGTATTCGTAAAGCGGTTGAGTCGGGGCGTATTGATCCTGAACGTTATGAGAGTTATCTTGCAATTTATGAGAGTATTGACCGCGACAGTTGAGCTTTTCGCGCAACGGCCCACAGGTTGTACAGTTTTTGCCATCATGAACCATGCTGACCAATGATTCTTACCCTCAATCCGGCTACTGAAGAGGTGATTGCCGAATATCAGACCGTGAACTTCGGCGAGATTGAAGAAATTTTAGGCCACTCCCATCAGGCTTTTCTTTTATGGAGAGAGGTGCCATTGCTGGAGCGCAGTGCAGTGATGAGGCGCATGGCCCAGCTTCTTCGTGAACAGAAGGAGCGCCATGCAGCACTCATAAGCCGTGAAATGGGTAAACCCCTCGCGCAGGCGGTGGCGGAGGTGGTGAAATGCGCCTGGGTCTGCGACTTTTATGCCGAGCAGGCACCACTCTTTTTGAAACCGGAAGAGTGCGACCTCGACGGTGGGGCAAGGGGAGTGGTGAGCTGTGAGCCGATTGGCCCTGTGCTTGGCATCATGCCCTGGAATTTTCCCTTCTGGCAGGTTTTTCGCTTTGCCGCACCGGCCATCATGGCTGGCAATGCGGTTGTGGTCAAGCATTCGCCCAATGTGACCGGATCGGCTATTGCTATCGAGGAGCTTTTCCGTGAGGCCGGTTTTCCCGCGCACCTCTACCGTACGGTACATCTTGCCCTTGAAGATGTTGATGCTTTGACCGGCTTCATAATTGATCATTCTGCCGTCAAGGCGGTATCGGTGACGGGAAGTACTGCCGCAGGTCGTGCTGTTGCAGCCAAAGCTGGCCGCGCCCTGAAAAAAAGCGTGCTTGAGCTCGGCGGCAGCGATCCTTATATCGTGCTTGATGATGCCGATCTTGCCCTGGCTGTTGATCAGTGCATTACGGCCCGTCTTTTGAACACCGGTCAGAGCTGCATCGCCGCCAAGCGCTTTATTGTACACACCACTGTCATGCAGCAGTTTGAAGCTCTTTTTCTGCATCGCATGACGTCGGCTGTTGTTGGCGACCCGTTTGATCCTGCGGTGGAGGTGGGGCCGATTGCCCGTTTTGATCTTCGCCAGCAACTGCACGATCAGGTGTGCCGGAGCGTTGCAGAGGGTGCGCGACTGCTTTGTGGGGGAGAAATCCCTTCCGGGAAAGGCTTTTTTTATCCTCCAACCGTTCTTTCGGGGGTGCGCAAGGGGATGGCGCTCTACAGCGAGGAGAGCTTTGGGCCGGTTGCAACTCTTATTGAAGCCAAGGATGACCAAGAGGCTGTCATGATTGCCAACGACACTCCTTATGGACTTGGTTCAGCCGTTTTTTCTGCCAATCGTGAGCGGGCACTTGCCATTGCTGACCGGCTTGAAGTCGGGAGTTGTTTTATCAACAGTATGGTAAAATCAGATCCACGTCTCCCTTTTGGCGGTGTCAAAGAATCAGGATACGGTCGCGAACTTTCTGTTTACGGTATCAAGGAATTCGTCAATATCAAAACCGTTTTCAACCCCGCACAGTAATCCTCACATTGTTCCAAATTATCTGTCACTCTTCCCGCCCGACGTAATGAAAACACAAAAGCCTCTGTTCCGGGTGAAACAGAGGCTTTCGAAATCTATATGGCATACGCTATGGCTTACAATGCAACAGCAAGATCTGAAAGATAGGTCTTGATGGACTGGTGCTTTCCAAGGCCAAGTTTTTTGTGCATTCTGTAGCGGATGCTCTCCATTCCTCTTGTTGAGATTCCGACTGAGCGGCCAATCTCCCTGGTGTCGTAGTTCAGTTTTACAAGAAGGCTTATTCTCAGCTCGCGCTGGTTGAGGTTGGCATGTTTTTTCTGAAGTTTCGACAAAAAGACTGAATCTGACTCAGTGAGCTCTATGTTCAGACGTTTTTCAATGGTCTCGGTCTCAATAAGGCTCAGACAGGAATCGGTCATCAACCTCTTTACAGCGGTATCAATTTCAAGAGCGTGTATCTGGTCGAGGAGATTGCGCAAAGAATTTGTTTTCTCGGCAATCGCGGTCGAAACCCTCGTCAATTCCAGATCCTGATTCGCAATTCTACTACGAAGAGCAGCAATCTCTTTTTCGTAATCAACACTGCTTTTGCTGGTCTGTTCTACTTGTGCGTTCATTGTATCATCCTGTTTATTCTATTTTATGGTAACATATCTACGCTGATCATCGTCTCCAAAACGGCAAATTCTCGAAACAGCTTAGAGGAGCGCCGTGTACTGCATGAGGCTGTCCTCTTCTCTACCCCATTTCCCTGATTTTACGGAATATTTCCAGTCATGACTCGGTTACCTCAAATTCAGCTTGGTTTCTCAGAGAATGTGAAAAAACAACGACTCAAAGTACCTAACCAGTTTACTTTCTTTCACTGCCAGCCCTCGGCTTTACCCAGTGATCGACGTGTTAGAGAGAGTAATATCTTATTTATTTTATAATAATGCAAAATATTATTGTAGTTCTATGTAGAAACACGTTTGTTTGTCGATTTTTACTTTTTGTAATTATTTCTTTATGTATGAAATAGCTATTAGCTCTCAAAACGACCAGTACAGAGTCTAATTTCGGGGGGAGAAAGTTTTGTTTGTCAAAAGATGTTTGATCATTACCGTTATCTTATCACTGTTGTTCATCAGGTTTAGGGTTCATTGAGATATTTTTCTTTTTTACAGTATGACGAAAAACGGCTCCCGTTACATTTTTATTTTCAATCCTGCAGCAGACAAGGGGCGTGCTTCGCGAAAGGCTGAATGGCTTAACGCTTTCATCTCTGGAAGGAGTGACTCGGAACTTTTTACGACAAGCTATGCTGGACATGCGGGTGATATTGCCCGATCTGAAGCAAGGAAGGGTACCTGTATGATTGCGTGCGGTGGAGATGGTACGCTGCATGAAGTGGTCAATGCTGTTGCTGGACGGGATGTCACGGTCGGGATTGTCCCGATCGGATCGGCCAATGATTTTATCAAAACCCGCTATACCCAAAGCAGCGCACAGGCAGTGTGCAACCATTTGTTTGATGTGGAGAGCAAAGTAGTCGATCTTGGCAGTGTCGCCTATGGTAATGCAGGGCATCGCTATTTTATCAACTCCCTCGGCATCGGTTTTACCGGAAGAATTGCTAAAAGCGTTCAACAGTCGCCCCGCTTAAAGGGAGAGCTTGGTTACGTTTATGCACTTCTCAGTGTGCTTTTTCGTTACGAGCCTCTGACAATGGCTATCAAGATTACCCTTGAAGATTCCATCATTGAACTTCATGAGCCAATTTTTGTGTTTTCTGTGATGAATGGAAAAGTTGAGGGAGGTAAATTCAGGATAGCTCCGAGTGCTGAGTTGGCGGACGGTCTGCTTGATGTCTGTATCCTCAAGGCGGTGCCAAAGCATCAGTTTTTTCGCTATGTGCTCCGATATCTTCGTGGTACCCATATCAGCGATTCACAGGTTATTTACTGCAAGGCGAAGCGTGTGGAGGTAACGCTCAATGCAGCGGAAGTGATGCATCTGGACGGTGAGCTCTATGATAACATTTCTGGCACGATTGTTATTTCAGTTGTTCCGCAGGCGCTTTCAGTGCAATAAACGGCTCATGAAGTGGTGAGTTCTGAAAGAAAACCCTTGATTGACTGGTGTTTTCCAAGGCCAAGTTTTTTATGTATTCGGTAGCGGATACTTTCCATCCCTCTTGTTGAGAGACCGATGGAACGGGCAATCTCTGAGGTGTCGTAATTCAACCTGACAAGCAGGCTTATTCTCAGTTCGCGCGGGCTGAGGCTGGGGAATTTTTTCTGCAATGTGGATAAAAAAAGTGAATCAGACTTGGTCAATTCGATGTCTGGTTGTTTTTCGATAATCACTTTGTCAAGAAGGTTCAAGCAGGAATCGGTGATAGCGCCTTTAACGGAGGGATCAATCTCAAGAGAGTCGAGCTTGTCAATAAGATCATGCAACCTGTTTTTATTCTCTGTAATGATCGTCGTATATTTTGTCAGTTCTATATCCCGTATCTCAACTCTTCTGGTAAGAGCGGCAATTTCCTCTTCCATGTCGCGACTGGATTTTTTGTTTATTTCCGTTTGCGCATTAATTTTTATCACCATCTGGGTTATTCGATATTCAAAGTCCTGTTTAATCAGTTGCAGTTCACTCTCTTTTTTTGCTTCTCTTGCTATAAGATCTTTGCGTAAACAATCTATTGCCTTGAAAAATGAGTAATAGTGGTGGCCAGGCGGGGGCGTCGTAATTTGCTCGTCAAGCATGTCAAGCCAGGATATCCTTGCAATGGCCTCAAGAAACCTCTTTTTTAAGGTTTGATCGGTGTGGTGGTTCACGCAGCAGGAATCCGTGGGTGAAAGTTTCCCTTCCTTGAATGCAATGACCTGCTCAATGGCCTCTTCAAAGGTTTTTGCCAATACAACGCAAACTTTATCGGGGGCGACTGCGGCAAACGTTTCCACGATGATGCGCATGGAATCCGCAATATTGTAAAAACCTACAACCCCGAGAATCGGGCCTTGGTTAAACAAGAGATCGGTTATCGCCAGTTTGTAGTTGAAGGTAATGCTTGAGATGCCGGTCAGATCAAACAGGATGTGAAACTGCGTGTTCAGGAGATCAGATTCTGTAAGCACAAGCTGCATTAGTTCGCTGTCCATAAAGTCAAGGACAACATCCTGCCCTGCGTCGACCTCAGCCCAGGTGTGGATGATATTGCCATCAATCACACTTATCCACTTGGTATATCCAGCCGCAGGGTGATGGTTCTTCCAGTGGCTTTTTGCGGTTGTTTGAAGTGTTTCTCTGATACCTGAGTTTTGATCTGCCATTTGATTTGGCCCTTTCTGCATACGGAATTATAGAAATTATTACGGTGTCAAATTCGGCAGAGTACTCATTGCTGCTGTTTTTGTCATGGTGGTGGAACCAAGGGCATCCGTACTCAGACCCGCGAGCATAGAAACGAAGATATGCTTTTTTAATGAATTTTTTTGATAAGGGAGTAGCTTCTTTAAACCGGGCAAATTCCCCGCTTTTTTTATATTCCTTTTTGGTTGGAGTGTAACGTAAATTTTTTTATCAGAATAAGGCTTTTTCTGTATGCAGGTTCTTGTGTTTGAAGAGACCGGGGTTCTGGAGTTGAAGCCCCTTGTTAATCTTAAACCGGTCTACGCTCTTCGTACCGGGTTTCGCTCCCTTCAGGAAAAGCTTGACTCCTCGACAAGGGGAGAGGTAAAGCTTACCTGGCATCTTCGCCGCTATCTGGCTCCCTTTTACGCCGAGCAGCATCCGGAATTTGTGGTCAACCGGATTGAAGAGCATGATGTTTTACTGGTCAACGGTCGTATTGTTTTTGATGAGGCCTCCTCCAGAGCGATTGTCGAAGGTGAATTTGAACCAGGAACAGCCTATATGCAGGGGAGTGATCTGCTCTTTGCACGAGTGCCGAGTTCCATGATTACTGATGCAGAAGCGCTTCTGCCAGATCTTTTTGATACCTCGCTTCTTGCCGCAGAACTCGTTACCGAGAGGGTTACGGGGTTCCGTCTTCTCACTCATCTTTGGGATCTGATAGCATTTCACCCTGATGAGCTTTTGCGGGATGCTGAAACGCTTGAGCTTGGACGTATTGAGGGTGATGTTCACTCTTCGGTGGCTCTTGTCAACCCTTCAAATATTTATGTCGCTCCAGGAGCCATTATTCGGGCGGGTTCGGTGCTTGATGCCGATGAAGGATTTGTGGCTGTCGGGGCCGGAGCGATTGTTGACCCGCAGGCGGTGCTGATGCAGAATGTTTTTCTTGCTCCCTGGTCGAGGGTGAAGATTGGTGCAAAACTGTACAGCAATGTCGCGGTGGGGACGGCATCGAGAATTGGCGGTGAAGTTGAGGATTCTCTTCTTGAGCCCTTTGTCAACAAGCAGCACGATGGTTTTCTTGGCCATTCCTACATTTCATCCTGGTGCAATCTTGGTGCGGGTACCAATACGAGTGATCTCAAAAATAACTATAGTGGGATACAATTGTTGCATAATGGCCAGTTGCAGAAGACTGGCATGCAGTTTCTTGGACTTCTGATGGGTGATCACAGCAAGAGCTCTATTAATTCGATGTTCAATACCGGCACTGTTGTTGGAACAGGAGCTAATATTTTTGGCGGTGGATTTCCTCCCAAGGAGGTGCACTCTTTTTCCTGGGGTGGAATGGATGGTTTTGAGCCTTATGAGGTAGAAAAGGCTGTTGAAACTGCACGGAGGGTTATGGAGCGTCGTCAGGTTGTGATGAGCAGTACTTATGAGTCGATGTTCCGTTTTGTTGCAGGTCTGGAGAGCGCATCGCGATTATTTGTTTAAATTTTAAGTATGGATATGCATGATTCTTGTTGTTGATAATTATGACTCTTTCACCTATAATCTGGTGCAGTATATCGGAGAGTCCGGGGTGAAGGTCGAGGTCTACCGCAACGACGAGCTTTCTGTTGGTGATATCGTCGCACTCGCTCCCGAAAAGATTGTTATTTCACCAGGTCCGGGTACTCCAACAGATGCCGGTGTATCGGTGCCACTCATCCATGCGGTAAAGGGTCGAATCCCTCTTCTCGGGGTTTGCCTGGGGCATCAGTCGATTGGCGCCGCTTTGGGTGGAAACGTGGTGCGTGCAGCCACTATTATGCATGGCAAAACCTCGCAGGTGTATCATGATAATCGCGGAATTTTCAGGGGGGTTGACAATCCGTTTGTAGCAACAAGGTATCATTCACTCATCGTGGAACGCCAGACGCTTCCGGCGGCTCTCACCATCCGTGCCTGGACTGAGGACGGGGTTATCATGGGAATGGATTCGGAGCAGCTTGGGCTTTATGGAGTCCAGTTTCATCCAGAATCCATCATGACCAGTGAGGGAAAAAAAATCATCCGGAATTTTCTTGAACTATAGTTTAACTGCTTCTTATTGTGATATTTCCCTGCGAAAAAGCTGTATGGTACTATCTTCCTCAAATCAGGGCCGATCTTGCAATTGAACTTGTCAAAACCGGTATGACCCAGTCACAGGCGGCAAAGAAGCTTGGTGTCACGCCCGCCGCCGTTTCTCAGTATATTCATAAAAAGCGGGGCATGCAATCGGTGAAGAGCCGAAGCTACCGCAAGGAGATTGAGTTGGCGGTTAAAAAAATATGTGAAGAGGCCTCGATTGATGAACTGCATCATCTTGTCTGCAATTGCTGTCACCTGCTGCAAAAGGAGGATGGGCAGAATACTTGCAGCAAATAAGGTTTCGGCCTCTACAGCTCGACAATGATATGCGCTTCAGTTGCATGTCCGGTCAGCAGATTCTTCAGGGTGTCGATCAGCTCCATGCCGTATTTGTTGAGATAATAAAAAATGTTAATGAGCCGTTCCTGAGGCAATCCTTCAGGAAAAAGCGCGGTTTCAGCTTTTAGTATCTGCTCAAGAAGCTCTTCATGTTTGCGCCGGCTTGCCTTCCATGTTTTCTGTTCAATTGTTTCGATAATTTTTGTCGATTGGACTGTCGATGCGGCCAGCAGCGGTTCAAGAGTGGTGTCTATTTTGGCAAGCACCGGCTCAAGGGAGGCAAACACCTTGTTGATCTCTCTTTTTGCCTCTTCAAACAGCGCCTCAAGTTGAGGGTTTTCAGCGATGCCGATCGCATTCTTTTTCAGTTGTTGCAGGTCCCCGAACACTGCCTGGTAGATTTGTTTGCGTGAAACTCCCGGTTTTCCTGTCACCTGGAGCAGTTTATCCATAATACGGCTTATTTTTGGCTCAACAAGGGTAAAGCTTCCTCTGGGAATGATAAACGGCATAGTGAGGCCAAAGTGCTCGTAATTTTTCCGGTACTGAGCAAGGTAGCTAATCTCTCCAGGCCCGGCAATGCAGGCAAAGGTAGGCAGTACAAAATCCTGGATAATTGGCCGGAGGACGACGTTAGGGCTGAACTGTTCAGGGTGATCTTGACAGAGTTCCAGCAGTTGATGTTTTGAATAGCTCTGCTTTTCGGGCAAAATAGAGAAAGAGTTCTCCGTCGGATGTTCAATTTTTTGCCGCTGGCCAAGATGGTTGATATGAAACAGGTTGACCGTTCTTGGTTTTGTTTGTGCCGTATACCCAAGTTGTTCGAGGCGTGAACTTTGTGCAATCACATTATAGGAGGAGGCTGGCGAGGTCGAGAGCTCCTGCACAAAAATTTTGGCTGAAAGCTTCTTGAACTCGGGATCCTGGCTCGAGAGTAGAATCAGCGGCTGATGGCGGAAGAGTCGCATCATGGTGCCCGCAAAGCTCATTTCGAAGGTGTTTCCCGGATAATAGCACTCTTTGAGAATTTTTGAGACGCTCTCTTTGTGGATGGAGTCGGGCAGGAGCCGGAGAAACTCCTCAACGGTAGTGTGAATCTCTTCGCCAAAGCAACTGTTAGCAACCATCTGATCCGGCATGCGCCGGTAAGGTTCCTGCCGGAAGTGAGCAACCTTGTTTTCAGAAAAAATAGCGGTCTGGGCCGATTCGTCATAGTCATGGTCTTCACCTTCAAGCCAGAAAATTGGCACAAAATCGTATTCAGGAAAGAGTGCTTTCTGCCGTTCGGCAAAAATAATGGCGGTCAGAGCTTTATAGATGGTGTAGATTGGGCCGGTAAAGAGGCCGAGCTGCTGCCCGGTAACGATGGCCATGCATCGAGGGGAACGAAGTTTTTCAATCTCCCGGAGGTGAAGTTCTGTGGCCCCGTAGCGAGTGTTTTGCCTTGAGAGTAGCCTCACAAGGGTTTCGCGGTCAAACGTCCTTGAACCAAGCAGGCCTAGCTGGCGGTAGTAATCCGCTTCTCTCTGGTAATCAAGGTGAAAGCATTCAGAGACCAGTTCCGGGCGAGCGGAACCCTCCGAGGTATAGTCACGGAAGAGCTTTGAAAATCCTTTTTTTGGTGTCAGGATTTGTTTGTATTCGATCAAAAAGGTGTTCACGGGCTTATTTTTGCAGGTTCCATTGTTCAAGAGCGCCGATAAGCGCGTGGTGGGTCAGATCACACGAGAGCGGTGTAACGGTGACATAGTTGTTCCTTATGGCAAATTCATCTTTGTGCAGCGTCTCATCAAGCAGGCGCAGAGTACCATTGAGCCAGTAGTAGGGGTTGCCAAACATATCGTTTCGTTCAATGGCCGCCTCTTCCCAGCGTGAACGCCCCTGCTGGGTGATTACAATACCGGCAATCTCCGATTCGGCCACATTAGGAATATTGACAGAGAGAATGGTATCGGGAGGAAGCCCTTCAAGAAGCACTTTTTTTGCCAGTTTGCGTGCAAATTTTGCAGCGTAGGTAAAGTCGGCATGTTCATAAGTGGTCAGCGAAAATGCAAGCGAGGTGATGCCCTGAATGGCTCCCTCAAGAGCCGCCCCGATAGTGCCTGAATAGAGGGTGTTCATCGCGGTGTTGCTACCGTAGTTTATGCCTGAGACAATAAGATCCGGCTTTGAAGTCAGAATATGGCTCAAGGCAACCTTGATGCAGTCAACAGGGGTTCCGGAGACGGTATACCCAAAGAAACGACCGTTTTTCAGAAACTTTTTGATCCGCAGCGGAACGCCGAGCGTCATGGCATGACTCATTCCGCTGTGGGGTTCGGCTGGCGCAACAACCGTAACCCGGCCAATTTTTTTCATTGCCGCCGCCAGCACATGAATACCTTCGCCTTCAATGCCGTCATCATTACAGACCAGTATGTGAGGTTTTTGCTTTGTTTCGTCGTTTTCTGGTTCGTTTTTCATGAGCATGTTATTGGGTCTGATGTGTGGCCTCAGGAACTTCCGGCTGCCCTGAAAATACAAAAAAGTTCGACTCAAAAGTTATGACCAATACTGAAATAAAAGACGGTTTCTGAAAATTTTAACGATGCAGACTCCATATCGTAAGCCCCATGGGGATAGGTGAATGCTTTTGAAATCGTCACCTTTGTCGGTCCGAGAGGGGTTTGCCATACGATGCTGCTTCCAATGCCGTGCAGAATGTGTGTCGAAGAGATCTCGTCCAGATCGTTCCAGGAATTTCCGACATTGTAGTGCAAGAGCAGTGACATTGGAAAAAGAATTTCATAAGAGGGCTTGTAGCTCAACTGCATTCCAGCCGAAATCATATTGTTGCAGGGAAGCTCGTTTTCTTTTAATCCTATGAAGCGCTGGCTCCAGAACGTCCCCGTTCCCCCAAGAAAAAATTTCTCCGAAAGCGGCAAGTCGTGGCTGCTCAGACCAAAGAGTCCTGAAATCTGCAGCACGGTTTTGCTTCCTGTCCGGATATTTTCTTCATGGTTCCCCGATACCTGCCAGAAAACAGTGTGATTGTCAAGTATTGCCGGGGTCATCGAATATCTGAGGTTTGTGACGGTGCCTGACGTGGGAATCATGGTGTTATCTCTTGAATCAAGAGAAAATTGTGTACCAATGGAGAGCATATTGGTTGTTGCAGTCGCCAGCGGTGTGCCTGTATTTTTTTCAGCGTAGGATTGTGAATTCTGCAGGGTCAGATCGGCAACAAGTTTTCCGTTTTTCCGGATTCGTATACCAAAGGCCGGGCTGATACCGTATTTCTGTATTCCGTAATTGTTTATGTCGCCCTCTTTATTGAGATTTTCAAAAGAGTGCTGTTCATAAAAGAGGCGTGAAGAAATTGTCAGGTGTGATGGCCCGAGGCGCGGCATATTGAACTCAAGGTTCAGGAGGTTGCTTTTTCTTCCTGTTTTCAGCCAACCACCAATAGAATTTGTTGTTCCACCGAGATTTTCGTTTCTGACATCAATCAGGAACTGGGCGTCGTTTGTTTCATCATAACGCAATCCGAGCCGGAGGACTGACGCCGATTTTTCTTCAAGCGAAAATTTGAGCAGCGAGTTCCCGTCGGGCGTTGATGGCGCGGGAGGCTCTTCGAAAATCGAGATGCGGCTGAAGACTCCCGTTTCGTAAAGATTATTGACAGACTCCTCGGCATTCTGGATGTTGAATGGGCGGGTGGTATCTATTTTTATTTCACGCTCTATAGGGGTGATTCCCGTCAGTTTTTTGTCCTGAAATATCTCAATGCCGCCCGGTTTTCCGGAAGAGAGCGTTATCTGAAGCGTGTTGCCCTCTATTGAGGTGCTTTGAATGGTGACAAGGCTGTATCCTTTTGTCCGGTATTTTTTGATCAGTGCTTCAAGAGCCCTTGTGCCAGCGGCATTGGTTGAGAGCGTTTTTATGACCGGCCTGAAACAAGCGTCAATCTCTTCTTGTGAAAGTGTATCGGGCGGTCCCCCTGTAACCGATATATCTTGTAGTACCGGAAGCGGTTCAAGGTGGAATATGACGGTTTTTCGTTTACTGTCCACCTCTGCGTAAACACTGGTAAAGAGATCCGTTTCGAGCAGTTCGCTGAGGGTTTTGGCAAGGTTGGTTGCATTGCCGACAAGAGCCAACGCGATAAGGCGATGTTCCCGAAATTCAGGACGTTCCTGGGCAAAAAGAATGTTTTTTGAAAAGTTTCCGATTGCAATACCGCTGTGAGCCCTCTCTTCTATACTGCGTTTTATGGTTTTTGCAAGAAGCTTTCCTTTGCTGTACCCTGCATCCACAAGAGCCTGGATATCTGAAAAATCGGTTGCTTTATGTTCACTGAGGTCGGGAGTGATGACGATGTCAGCTTTTGCTAATTGCGCAGGATACTGCATTTTTATCAAAATAGTCATGGCTTGATCGGCCGTTTTCCAGGGAAGATCAATTTCTCCTCCGGTTGCATACATGCTGCCATGAGTATCAATGGCAATTTTGTAGTGTGCGTTGACTGCATCAAGTTCATCAACAGGAAGATTTGCAATGAGTCCCCCGTCAACCAGTTGATAGCTCCCACGTTTGATTGGCTCAAACAAAATCGGGACGGTGCTGCTTGCCCGTATTGCCTCTGACAGGGATCCGGAGGTAAGCGTGATACGATTTCCTGTGACAAGGTCGGTCGATACAGCCCTGAAATTGACGGGAAGGGTTGAAAAGTCGCCGGTGGCCTTGTAAAGACTGTTTAAAGCCAGAAAATCAAGGGTTTCTGTTAATTTCTGGGCAGAATTCAGTGATTTTGGCATCAGAAGCTTCAGTTTATCAAAACGGATTGCTATGGATGCCCGATCGCGGATTCTTTGCTGTTCAAGAAAAATGTTTGAACGTGTATAATCGTTTTGGAGAGAAACCATTGATTGCCAGGGCAGGTTGTGGGCGATCTCTTTAAGTTCATCCGGGCTGTATCCACAACTGTAAAGCCCTCCGATAATTGCTCCCATACTTGTACCTGCTATAAAGTCAATGGGAACCCCCTCTTCATCAAAAGCTTTAAGCACACCTATCTGCGAAAGAGCGTTGGCACCACCGCCCGAGAGGGCAAGGCCAACACTTTTTCTTGCTGGTCTCATGGCATGGCGAAGAGCGTAGCGGTGCATGGGCAGTTTAAGTGTGTCGGGGTAGACAAGGGTGAGGGTGGCTGGCGAGGCCATGGCACCAAGAGGCACGGTCACTTCCTGCAGAAGGGTGGCAAGAAGTGCTGCTATGCAAAAAATTGTTCTGATGTTCAGCAATGGTGATACTCCTGGTTCATAAAGCGATGATAAAGGCTCTTTTTTCGGGTTGCTTTTGAGAATCTCATGCGGAGTTCCTATCTTGAGCTTTAATGTATAACCTTTACACCTCATTTTGAAAATGGCTTGGTTTAAACGGGTAACACCTTCGATACGTCCGACCGACAAGCGTGACATGCCGGAAGGGTTGTGGTGGAAATGTGAAAAGTGTGGAGCGACGCTTCATAAAAAACAGTTTGAAGATCATTTCTTTACCTGTTCAGAGTGCAGTCATCATTTCAGAATATCACCCTATAAGTATTTTTCGATTCTTTTCGATGGCGACAGGTACTCCGAGTTTGATGATAACCTGCGTTCAGCCGACCCTCTCGGTTTTACTGATACGAAAAAATATCTTGACAGGGTGCACGATACCATTGAAAAGAACGGAAAAACCGAAGCCTGCCGCAATGCCCACGGAGAGTGCGGCAGCAGCCCCCTTGTTGTTTCTGCGATGGATTTTGGCTTTATCGGTGGCTCAATGGGCTCGGTTGTTGGTGAAAAAATAGCACGTGCTGTCGACAAGTCACTTGAACTCAATGCTCCTCTTCTTGTTATTTCCCAGTCGGGCGGAGCGAGGATGATGGAGGGTGCCTTCAGCCTCATGCAAATGGCCAAGACTGCTGCACGACTTACCCGGCTGAGCGAACGAAAGCTCCCCTTTATCTCCCTGATGACCGATCCGACCATGGGCGGCATCAGTGCCTCCTTTGCCATGCTTGGCGACATCAATATCAGCGAGCCGAAAGCCCTCATCGGGTTTGCAGGCCCCAGGGTGATCCGTGATACCATCAAAAGGGATTTGCCAGAAGGGTTCCAGCGTGCAGAATTTCTGCTTGAACATGGTTTTCTTGATCGTATCATTCATCGCCGGGATCTGAAAAGTGAGCTGGTCACCCTGCTTGCCATGCTGAAGGTTTAGCTCCAGAAAAGCGCAGAGGCCGTAACAGGGAATTGCTTCATGAAAATTTTTTTGATTTCAAGGGCAATTTCCTGGTGCTCCTGTTGCGTGCTTTTGTCGGTTCGCACCTCCAGATAGTGGATCCAGCTTCTCACCGAGCCCTTCATGTAAAGTTTTGTTTGGGTAGCCATTGGCAAAAGCACTCTGGCACACTCCTTGGCAATGCCTTTTTCAAGCGCCTTGTTGTACTCTTCAAGCGTCAGTTGGGCAATGCGTTCCTGCGCTTCATCAAACCACTTTTTAGTCGCATCGTCAAGATCGTTCAGAGAGTTTTGCCGGTTTTTGCAGTCCTGTCGTCTCGGCACGTATCGCTCAATCTCCTGCGCCTTGGCGTAGCGCTGTGAAAACTCCTGGAACTGAAAACTTCTATGTCGAAGAATTTGTGGCGAAATGGCTCTTGAGGTCACAATTTCAACCGTCATATCGACCATCTCAAAGACGCTCCAGTGCTTGTGTGAAATACAGTAAGCGAGCAGCTTTTCATAGTCGGGAGTTTCCTGATGCGGACTGGATACTCGTGCACAGTAAGCCATAAGGCCTTCGGGGGAGAGAGGCTGATTGTCGACTTCGATGAGCGGAGAGGTGACCGAGATAAGGCGTACCTGCATGTTCCACAATGGTTTGGTTGTATTGAAACTTAATATAGAAAAACGGACGAACTTTTCCCCTCCTTCCATTTTGGCAGAGAGCATCCTTTTTTGCTAATTGGAGGTGGAATTCTTTATTTTAAGAAACGACTTACCAAATTCAAACGACAGGGCAGTTATGGCAAATATTAATTTCGGTTTTGAGCACCACGCCAAGAAGATGTATTCAGGGGCGATAGAGCAGGGGATCACCAACACTCTTGTGCCTATGGTTATAGAGACTTCGGGGCGCGGCGAGCGGGCCTTCGATATTTTTTCACGCCTCTTGCGTGAACGCATTATTTTTCTCGGCAGTGGAATTGATGAACATGTGGCAGGGCTCATCATGGCCCAGCTTATTTTTCTCGAATCGGAAGATCCTGAGCGCGATATCTATATCTATGTCAACTCACCGGGAGGCAGTGTCTCCGCAGGTCTTGGCATATACGACACCATGCAGTATATCCGTCCCGAAGTTTCGACTGTCTGTGTCGGCATGGCTGCAAGCATGGGCGCATTTCTTCTTGCCAGTGGCGCAAAAGGCAAGCGGGCATCGCTTCCCCATTCAAGAATCATGATTCATCAGCCTTCAGGTGGTGCACATGGACAGGAGACCGATATTGTTATCCAGGCCCGTGAGATAGAGAAAATACGCACGTTGCTCGATGAACTGCTTGCCAGCCATACCGGCAAGGATGTCCGCCAGATCCGGGAAGATTCGGAAAGGGATCGCTGGATGAATGCTACAGAGGCGCTTGAGTACGGTATTATCGACGCCATTTTCCAGAAACGTCCCATGCCAGAAAAGAAGGACTAACCCCGGACGATGTTAATTATGAGCGATCAGACCGAAGTATTTAATCTGGAAAAAAACTACAATCATCACGACGTCGAAGAGCGGTGGGGAAGTGCGCACTGGGAGTCGCTCGGCAGTTTCCATGCCGAAAGCTCCCGTGTGCTGGAGGGGGGTAAAGAGCCCTATACGGTGCTCATGCCTCCGCCCAATGTGACCGGAAGCTTGACGCTCGGCCATGTACTGAACCATACCCTCCAGGATATTTTTATCCGCTACAGCCGCATGACCGGAAAAGAGGCTTTGTGGCTTCCCGGTACCGATCATGCAGGTATTGCAACGCAGACGGTGGTGGAGCGCAAGCTGAAAAAAGAGGGAATAACCCGCCACGATCTTGGACGCAAGGAGTTTTTAGGCCATGTCTGGCAGTGGAGGGAGGAGTACGGTGACCTCATTTTGCGGCAACTGCGCCGCCTCGGTATCTCCTGCGACTGGCGTCGCAACCTCTTCACCATGGATGAAAGCGCCTCAAAAGCGGTCATCAACGCCTTCATCACCCTCTACCGTGACGGATTGATCTACCGTGGCACCCGTATCATCAACTGGTGTCCCGTTTCACAGACGGCACTTTCGGATGAAGAGGTAATTATGAAATCGCGCAAAGACAGTCTGGTCTATCTGCAATATGCCCTTGTCAGCCATCCAGGACAATTCATTACCATTGCCACCGTTAGGCCCGAAACCATTCTGGCCGATGTTGCCATTGCCGTCAACCCCAACGATCCCCGTTATGCCGCTCTTGTAGGCGAGCTGGCCGTTGTACCGATTGCGGGCCGCTACATTCCCATTATAGCCGATGACTATGTCGATATTGAGTTCGGTACCGGTGCGCTGAAAATTACCCCGGCACATGATGCCAACGACTATGAGGTTGCCAAACGCCATAATCTCCCCATTCTTTCGGTTGTTGGAAAAGATGGCAAAATGACCGACGAGTTTGGCTATGGCGGCATGGATCGCTTCGTTGCCCGCGAAAAAATTCTCATCGACCTCGAAGAGTTGGGCAACCTTGTTCGTGTTGAGGAGTATGAACACAACGTGGGTTATTCAGAACGGGCCGATGTGGTCGTTGAGCCCTATCTTTCCGAGCAGTGGTTTGTCAAAATGAAACCTCTGGCTGAATCGGCCCTGCAGGTTGTCAACGATGGCGAAATCCGTTTTCACCCCCCGCACTGGATCAATACCTACCGTCACTGGATGGGCAATATCCGCGACTGGTGCATCTCCCGTCAACTCTGGTGGGGCCACCGCATTCCCGCCTGGTACGATAGCGAGGGCAAGGTATGGGTCGCCGCATCCTACGAGGAGGCCTGTCATCTTGCCGGTACCGACAAACTGGTGCAGGACGATGATGTGCTCGATACATGGTTCTCTTCGTGGCTCTGGCCGCTGACAACGCTCGGCTGGACAGAAAAGCAGAGTGACAATGAAAATCTCAGGGCCTTTTATCCCACCGACACGCTGGTGACAGGCCCGGATATTATTTTTTTCTGGGTTGCGAGAATGGTGATGGCCGGACTTTATTTCAAAGGGTCGGTTCCTTTTCGCGACGTCTATTTTACCAGCATTATCCGCGACATGAAGGGGCGCAAGCTCTCAAAGTCACTCGGTAATTCACCCGACCCGATTAAGGTGATGGATACCTACGGCACCGATGCCCTGCGTTTCACCATCATCTACATTGCGCCTCTTGGTCAGGATGTCCTTTTCGGTGAGGAAAAGTGTGAACTCGGACGGAATTTTGCCACCAAAATATGGAACGCCTCACGTCTGGTCTTCATGCTGCGTGAAAAGTATTTCCGCGACCACGAAGAGTTTGCTGCCGTGTATCTGAATTTTGATCCCCGTTCCGTAACCGGTGATTTGGCAGGAGAGTGGCTTCTGGCCGGATATCACGGCATGCTTGAGCGCTATCACACCGCCTTTACGCAGTTCAGGGTTAATGATATTGTTAAAAATCTTTACGACTTTTTCTGGCGTGACTATTGCGACTGGTATCTGGAGGCTTTGAAGGTGAGGCTTTCAGGAGAGCTGACGCGAGAAGAGGCGCAGCAGACAGTCTGCCTGGCGGTCTCTGTGCTTGAGGGTACCCTCAAGGCGCTGCATCCGGTGATGCCCTTCATTACCGACGAAATATGGCATCAGGTGCTTCAGCGCTCATCGGACGAGAGCGTTGCCCTTTCGCCAATGCCCCTTTCCGATGGCGAACTTGCAGGAATTGATCTTCGTGCATTTTCCCTGATACAGAAGTTGGTGACTGAGGTAAGGAGCCTCCGCTCGCTTTTCGGTGTTCCCCATAGCAGTCGGGCCACGGTGCTTTTCAGGCCAGCCAATGAGGGTGACCGGTTGCTTCTTGAAGCTACTCTTCCGCTAATTGCTGCGCTCGGTCAATGCACTCCGCAACTTATGGATGGTGGTGAGCGTCCGCCACACGCTGCTGGTTCAGTGGTTGAGGGCAATGAACTATTTGTGCTGCTTGAGGGGTTAATATCGTTCGACAAGGAGCGCGTCAGGCTTCAGAAAGAGATTAACAACATTACCTCCTATGTCAGTTCGATTCACAAAAAATTGGCAAGCAGTGGATTCGCAGATAATGCTCCACCTGATGTTATTGCTAAAGAGCGTGAAAAACTCAGGGAAGCGGAGGGTACCTTGGAAAAACTTGGAAGCAATCTTGCTGTTCTCACCGATTAAGCGCAGGTGAGGCGGTTGTGTTTTTTGCTTGTGCCTGACGGCGTTGCAATGGGAAGAGGAAAAAAATCTTTTTCTTAGTTTTAGACAGAATCAAATGATATCTTCCGACTTTTACGGTTTATCATGCAACATGCAGGCCGTCAGGAAAGTTAAAACGCTGAAGATCGCAAGGAGACGTTATAGATGAGGCAACTCAAAATAAGCAAACAGATCACCAATCGAGAGAGTCTTTCGCTCGATCGTTATCTGCAGGAGATAGGAAAATACGATTTATTGACAGCCGAAGATGAAGTCAAGTTGACCAAGGCTATCAAAGAGGGTTTTGATATGCCTGTTGATACGATTGAATACAAGAGGGCAAAACGAGCCCTCGACAAGCTGATCAAGGGTAACCTGCGTTTTGTTGTTTCTGTGGCCAAGCAGTATCAGAATCAGGGGTTGACCCTCGGTGACCTTATCAATGAAGGAAATCTCGGTCTCATCAAGGCTGCAAAGCGGTTCGATGAAACCCGTGGTTTTAAGTTTATCTCATACGCGGTTTGGTGGATTCGTCAGTCCATTCTTCAGGCTCTGGCCGAGCAGTCGCGAATTGTGAGGCTTCCGCTCAACAGGGTCGGGACGCTCAATAAAATCAGCAAGGCCTATAGTCAACTTGAACAGGAATTTGAGCGCGACCCGAACACAAGGGAACTGGCCACCCTTCTTGAAATGGATTCGCAGGATGTCGCCGACACCCTGAAAATTGCTGGACGCCATGTCTCAGTTGATGCCCCTTTTGCACAGGGTGACGATAACCGTCTGCTCGACGTGCTGCAGAACGACGGCCATCTGCCCGATTACGGTCTTAACCGCGATTCACTCACCCTTGAGGTCGAGCGCTCCCTTTCCGTTCTTGCACCGCGTGAAGCTGACGTCATCAAGTCCTACTTTGGTATCGGTATGGATAATCCGCTCACCCTCGAAGAGATCGGTGAAAAATTCCGTCTGACCCGAGAACGCGTTCGCCAGATTAAGGAAAAGGCCATACGCAGGCTTCGCCAGTCGGCATACAGCAAGGTTTTGAAGGAGTATATCGGAAGTTGATTGTTGGAAGTTGCAGTCGAGGGGGATACCTGTGAAAACCCTCATTGTTCACAGGGCACCGTGCAGGCTTGTTGGCGCTTTGTTTCTCCTGTTTGCACTCCTCTTTTCTGCGCGTGCTTCGGCTGCGCCGCTGCAACTTGGTGAGCGCAGTGCTTACGATTTGGCAGGGTCTATGGATCTCATGAAAGACCCCTCCCTCACGATGGGATTTCCTGAAGTCCTGAAAGCAGCGGCGACGGGCCGTTTCCATCATCTCGATGGAAATCTTAATAACGGCTATAAGCGTGAAGCCTGTTGGGTCCGCTTTACCATTGAGCGCAATGCTTCATTTCCGAAAGAGAGCTGGCTAAGGCTCAAACCTAACTACGTCAATTATTTGACACTTTATATCCAGACACCCGGGCATGATCCCTCGCTTGCCTCTTCTTATCATAGAGTGCTTCTTGGTAACCATATCCCTGCTCTTCAGCGTCCTGTACTCCATCCCGACTTTGTCGTTCCCCTTGTTTTGCCAGCGTCTGAACCGGTTATTATCTATGCCAGGGTTTTTTCAAACAGTTCCATCAGTCTTGCAGGGACGATGCACACAACCGAAGACCTGCGCGACTACACAAACCTGCATATTATCGCTCAGTCAGCCTTTCTCGGCATTGCTCTGACACTCCTTGTGATAAATATTATTTTTTATGCTTCAACTCGCGATACCCTCTTTCTCTATTATTCGTTCTATGTGCTTGCCGGAATAACGTTCAATTTCGCGGCTGAGGGTGTCTTGACCCTTGTCTTTCCTTCAGTCGTGCACCTTGTATCCGATTATCTCATCTATGGTGGAATTGGTGCGAATATTCTGGTCTACAGCGAATTCTCCCGTAAACTCTTTTTTTCGGTTGCAGGTCCATGGAGCAAGCGCTATATGCGTTTTCTCTCACTGCTTGGGATTCTGACAATGGCGGCAGTGCCTTTAGGCTTCTATCCGTTTATTGCGCCGCTTGCCTTTGTTGGAACATTAACCCTTGTTGTCGTACAAATGGTGTTGAGCATCAGGTTGACTCGC